>JANNWE010000458.1:0-7070 GCA_031414675.1 Cytophagaceae bacterium | reverse complement strand
GACAACCTTTTGGTTCGTTAGTAAACGCATTCCTCCAGAGTTTTTAAGTTGTGAAGAAGTTCTATCAGTTAAACTAAACGAAAAACCACCCAGAGAAGAAAGGTTGTCAAAGGTATCTTAGATTATTGGGAGACGGGAGCTATTTTAGAAGATATTTCAACAAACGCAGCATCTATGCGACAACAAGCTAGAGAAAAAACATATCTAATTTTTGACAACAGATATTATTCTACAAATAGCGATGCAAATGGAATAAGAGAGGTATCTGCTGATGCAAGATTATTAACTGACAATTATTTACAATTGGCAGAATTACGGAATAGGCTTAATCATTTTAAAAATACTTTAAAAGGGCCCTTTTTAAAAGGCTTAATAATTCAAAATAAGCAGGCTCAAGAGCTTATAAAATTAATTGAAAAAGAATATGAGTGAAAGCACGAACACACAATCTTTAAGTATCTATTCATTTTGAGCCTTTAAAATTTCTTCTTATTTTTACAAGGTCAAAGTCCCAAAATGAATAGATACTTAGAGATTAGCTGCAACCCAAACAGACCATTTCTAAACAGACAATATATCAAATGGACAATACGAAAAAAGTATCTCTGACAAAAAAAATAATTGCCTGCGTTCTGACTGCTTTTGTAACAGCATATCCATTAGCACGACTCAATCCCAATTTCTTTCCAAACACATTTTGTGCAAGATTATTGGCATATTTACTTTTTCCAATTTTAATTTCCGTTCTATTATTTTGGAAGTATATCGAAAGAAAAACTAAACAAAGTTCACATTCAATTTTAGGACTTGTCAATAGCATCTTGTCTTTTGCACTTGCATTTCATTTTACTAAATGGGGATTATTAAAAATACTTCGTTTACATATGACTGATTCATTGGGACTAATGGAAATGCCTATGACTATGGTTTCAGGAGATAAACAACTATCACATTTCTTTGGACAGAGTTATCCTATGGTTTTTATTATTGGACTATTAGAAATTTCAGGTGCAATATTTATTTTGTTCAGAAAGACAAGATTACTTGGGACTTTGATTTTATTTGTGATGACAGCTAACATTATACTAATTGACATAATGTATTATGTACACGACCCACTTCTTGAAGCAATTACTTTATTAACAGGTGTTTTATATTTAGCATACCAAGACAAAGAAAAAATAATTAATTTCTTTTTTTCTGCAAACAAAAATTTGCCGAAATTCAATTTCAATAGTTCAATTTTAAAAAATATTGTACGCTTATCAGCAATTCTTATTCCTATTGTACTATTGACACCACATTACAGAACACAATATAGAGAGCACCTAACGGGTAAATATAATATTCTGCAACAGACAGTTAATGGTAAAAAGATAGCAATAAACCAATGTAGTGATACAACATTTTCAAAAGTATATTTTGACTTGGGGGACTTTTTTATATTCACCAATAATAACTTTACTAAAAAACAAATTGGGCATTTTACAATTGATGAAGCAACTAGAACTTTTGAAACAACTTGGCAATATCCCAAAGATATTAAAGGCAACTTCAAAGGAACCGTAACAAAACTTGATAATAAAAACAGAATGAAACTTACAGGTATAATGGGACATGACACAATAGAAATGGAATTAGAGAAGATAGAAATTAAAAATTTTAATAAAACATATTGACTAATTAAAAATGGGCAGTAGCAAACAGCACCTACCCTTGAAGCGGGGTTTCGTGCTCCGCAGACAGTTTAGTGGTAACTGAAAGTTTTGTGCTCCGCATAAACATTTGTGGAAAAAGTCCCTCCTTTCTGGTAGCTGCAAATCGTTAGCAAAAACCTTAAAAATATTATCAAAAAACAATATTCATTGGAATTTTAGCCTTATTTTTTCAATTTGGTTATTCCCAAGAAAAAGTCGAACCAAAACAAACAGACAAAATATGGAACAAACATCAATTTTAGGTTTAAGAACCACCATTTACAAAGTTAGCGACATCGAAAAGGCAAGAGATTGGTATGCAAAAGCATTTGAAACAAAAGCATATTTTGACGAGCCATATTATGTTGGATTTAATATTGGCGGTTATGAATTGGGACTTCAACCAGAAGAAGGAATAAAAAGCGAAAAAATAGAGAGTGTTATTTCATATTGGGGAGTTGAGAAAATTCAAGAAGTTTATGACAGACTTATTTCATTAGGAGCAACAGAAAACGAAAAACCATACAACACTGGTGGTGAAATGATGACTGCAACTTTAAAAGACCCATTTGGTAATATAATCGGACTTATTTACAATCCATATTTTAAACTAAAAGAATAGCTTACAATAATTATGAAAAGTAAGACAAACATAAAATTGGAACTTTCTAATAATGAAAGAGGAAACCTGCGCAAGAACAAAATAAAAAAATCCGAGATTTTGGAGCATGCTTCTGACGAATTAGCAGTTTTACTAAACGTTTCAGAATTAAGAGCAAAGGAAATTTATGCTTTAGCCGATTTTCAACAAATTCCATCAATCGGAATTGAGTTTGCGAAAGATTTGATTTTTTTAGGTTATTACAGAGTGGAAGAACTGAAAGGAAAAAGTGGTGCGGAATTGACCGACCATTATGAAAAAAAGAAAGGTTACCAAATAGACCCTTGTGTTGAAGACCAATTTAGATTGGCGGTTGATTTTGCCGAATACAAAGATAATTCGAAAAAATGGTGGGATTTTACAAATGACAGAAAGGAATATAGAACTAATATTGGCTATCCAAAAGACAGAACAAAAATAAATTGGACAGAAAAATTAAACGTGAAAAAAGCCGCTCTTCCTTGTCTTTCAGAAAATGGGAAGAACTGATTATGCGTAATTTCAGGCCATGCTCTTAAAATCAGATTCAAAAAAATGGTAATTCTTAAATAATGCCTAAAAAGTTAGGAAGTTTTTTCGGATAACTTATCTATAATGTCAATTACAATCTCAGAAAAATATGCTCCGTTTTCAGTTCCAAACCAAGCCATCGTGGTGGTTTCGTATAAATCTAAATCAAAGTGTTTGTCATTAATAACGTAGCCAATATAGCCTCCGTTAAAACTGGTAATAATCAAATTTAATCCCTTTGATTTGGCATAATTATCAAGTTTTTCCATCAGTTCTCCCGAAAAATCGCAAGGTAGGCCAATTAATAAGGTATTATTTATTTTTGTAATTTTCAAAAATGAAGGCTCGTCACCGAACAATATCTTAAAAAGCCATGGTCTTAGTCCCCAATTTTTAAAAATTTTAGGATTTGGATCTCTGAGGGGTAAATCTAATTTATACGTTTGCAAATCAATGTTTTCAAGAATATTTAAACTGTCAATATTTTTAGGTAAATGATTAAAAATACCGTTAGCTTGATTATTTACTTCGTCAAAATCGTTCTTACCATTCTCTACCGGTCCCATGCTACCTACCGCACCAGCCATAAACATGGCAAAGTTTACTTGTTTTCGTTCCAAGCTGTCTATTAAAACTCCGGAATAATCTCTAGAGAGCTGCATAGTTGCAGAATTTAAAACGGTTGAATGTGCGGCATATGTTATAAATTTGGCAGTTTTTCCATCAATTCTTTTTATATTCAATGTTCTAATTTCTGGATCAATGGTTCCCACTACACCGTTCAAACGGTTACGAATATCGACTTTGTCTATGGTTTCTACATAAACAATTTCAGCTTCCATTTGATTTTTTTTAGCGGAAAGTATTGCCTGTAAAAATTGAGATGCTAATTGTAGCTCCACTTTTTGATCATAACTGCCTGCAAAAAGTCTCCCTGTTATTGATTTCCCCCAACCACCTAAACTATTATGGGTATGAGTAGCAGAAAGATGAATGTTTTTCGGAGAAATTCCAATGCTATCTAATTTATTAAATAGGATAGCGGTAATATTTGGTGGAACAATCAACATATCAGCTGAAACTAATATAATGTTTTCTGCCCCATTCTGAAATGCCATTGCTCTAACAAAAATGGAATCATGTACCGCCTCGAAAAACTTTCCTCTTCTTTTACCGTATCCCGCCATTGGTCCAATTACTCCAGGGGTAATATTTACTTTTGCCCAACCAACTTTTGTTGGAGAGGAAAATGTATTTTTAACAGGGTTAAAGCTATTAATCTCCTTTTTCCAAGTTTTATAATGTGCTGTTTCTTTAAATGTTGTTCTATCTAGTTTCTTAAAACAGATAAAAAACAAAATCAATACAAACAATCCAAAATAAGAAAAGGCTTTAACAACTTTCTTAAATATTTTCATAATAGTACTAAATGGAAATTTGGCTCAAAAGTAACTTTTTTATTCGCTTAAAAAATAAAGGAGACTAAAGAAATTGTTTAATAATTCGAAATAAAATGAACAATAGTTGTTAAAACAATTTTTGTAAAAGAAAATAATGCTACATTCGTTACTTTTTTTAAATAATATGACCCATTCAGACCAAAGAGCCTATTTCTTTAAAATAGATTCAACTATTAAAAGAATTCGAAATTTCATGCAAAAGAATCTTTCAGAGGCCAATATAGATTTAACGGTGGATCAATGGGTGGTTTTGGATCATATAAAGCCGAATTCTGGAATTACTCAAAATGACCTAGGCATAATTACGTATAAAGATGCACCCACTATTACAAGGATTTTAGATATTTTGGTGAAAAAGAATCTTATTGAAAGAACAATGTCTCCAAACGATCGAAGAAAATTTGAGTTAAATTTGACTTTAGAAGGGAAAGAACTACACAAACGAGCTAATGAAGTTATAGCTGATAGTAGAAAAAAATCATGGGAGAATCTCAGTAACCAAGATTATTTAGATTTAGTAAGAATTATGGACACAATTTATGCTAATGTTGACTAATTTTTCATGATATTTTCTTCCATCATACATTAAATTTATTTTACCAAGCTTGAATTGATTTTAGAAAACACAGCCGAACATTTGCAAGGTGTTGTGTTGACATAAATATTAAAACCTAATTTAAAATTAATATTTTAAAAATTCAAAATCTGGAGTATAATCTTCAATCTAATTGATTTTGATAAATAAAGTTATTCTCTTAACCTATTTTTTTTGTTTAATCTAAGATTCTTTCTTGGACGAAATGGACTAACCATTTTTTTTAACAAATATTTATTTTTTTAATAGATAGAAATCTTCTAAAACCATGGAATCATCTAATAAATAAACCAATACATATAATAGTAGCTATTTTAAGTTAAGCTTCTATTATTTTTGATTTTTTAAACCTTTCAAAACCTTTTTTATGTTCAAAATTTTCATTTCCATAACGCTAAGCATTATATCATGGTTTAGTTTTATTGCAGACAAGCCTACTCCTCCTGAGTGGAATAGATTTACAAAAGTGGTTTTGGCCGAAGGCCTAAATGAGCCTATGGAATTGGCATTTTTGCCTGGGAATAAAATTATTATAGTCGAAAGAAAAGGAGGGGTGAAAATCGTAAATGAAAAGACAAAAGAAGTTTCAGATGCAGGATTTATTGTGGTTAATACAAAATATACCAACAAAGAAGGTCAAACTCGGGAAGCCGAAGAAGGATTAATGGGTGTTAGTTTAGATCCAAAATTTTCGATAAATCATTGGGTTTATTTATATTATGCCCATCCAAAAGAGTCAAAGCACGTTTTATCTAGATTTGTCTTGAAAAACGATACCTTGGTCATGGCATCCGAAAAGCATGTTTTGGATGTAAAAACCCAAAGAGAAGAATGTTGCCATACAGGTGGTGGTATGACTTGGGACAAAGCCGGAAACCTCTTTTTGACTGTAGGCAATAATACGGTGAATCCGCGTCAAGGTTCATCAAATTTGGTGGAAACACCCGGAAAAGAAAACGAAGACGATCAGAGGGCTCCTGGCAACACAAATGATTTAAGAGGGAAAATTCTAAGAATTCATCCCGAAGCAAATGGAGCATATACCATCCCAAAAGGAAATTTATTTCCAGTTGGAACAGCTAAAACAAGGCCTGAAATTTATACCATGGGTCATAGAAATGCATGGAGACCAACTCTCGATTCTAAGACTGGATATTTATATTGGGGAGAGGTTGGTCCGGACGCATCAAAAGATTCAACTTGGGGTCCAAAAGGGTATGACGAATTTAATCAGGCTAAAGGTCCAGGATTTTTTGGTTGGCCTTATTTTATTGCCAATAACAAACCTTATAAAAAATACAATTCAGCAAACGGTACTTATGGAGAGCCTTTTGATGTAAATAATCCCACTAATAATTCTATTAATAATACCGGTATGGTCAACCTTCCAAAGCCAGTACCTGCAATGATATATTATCCTTATGGGTCATCAACTGAATTTCCATTAGTGGGTACCTCTGGCAGAAGTGCCACGGGTGGACCTGTTTTCAGAAAAGTTGACTTTAAATCTGCACAAAGGCCTTGGCCAGAATATTATGAAGGAAAATGGCTAATCACCGATTTTATGAGAGGTTGGATTATGGCGGTTACTATGGATGAAAAGGGAGATTACCAATCGATGGAAAGAGTTTTGCCAGATATGAACTTTAGCTCGGCAATCGACATGGACTTTGGCCCAAGTGGCGATATGTACGTGCTGGAGTATGGTTCGGCCTGGTTTAGAGGAAACGACAACTCTAAGCTGGTTAAAATAGAATATAATGCCGGAAACAGAAAACCTATGGTATCTGCCACAGCTGATAAAAAATCTGGAGAATTGCCATTGACTGTTAAATTTTCGGCTGAAGGTTCAAATGATTTTGACCTAGAAGACGCCGAAAAATTGACGTACAAATGGAAAATTACAGATGCAAAAAAAGCAATTATAGCAAACTTGGCTGGCAAAGAAACCAATTATACTTTTAAAACCGCCGGCAATTTTATAGCCACTTTAGAGGTATCAGACACCAAAGGAGCCAAAAATAGTTTAATGCTACCTATCACTGCCGGTAATACCGCTCCAGATGTGGAGGTGGAACTAGAAGCCGCCAATCAAACATTTTACTTTGGGAAACAACCTATTGCTTACAAAGTAAAAGTGAAAGATA
>JANNWE010000457.1:0-1673 GCA_031414675.1 Cytophagaceae bacterium | reverse complement strand
ATCGTTCATTATTTGATGTAGCACGTCAATATCGAGAAAGTTTCGAGGTATATGTTTCAAAAAAATCCTTCGAATGGGCATTAATTGAAGGGGAACCTAATGTAATTCATACAGCAAAAAAACCTGAGCCAGAAATACCTGAAAAAGTTGAAACCCCTGATTATGCGCATCTTTTGCCAGAACAAATTCAGTCATTTACTGGAAAAGGAGTATATGACCATGATGAAAATACGCATTTAAGTTTTGCCCAAGGTGGTGGGCATGGAGGCTCTCATCCACACTTAGTGCATGAATTTCTCAGTGCTTTAATAGAAGATCGTGATCCGTTTCCAAATGCTGCTCAATCCGCAAATTGGACTTCTGTTGGTATTTTGGCTCATGAGTCTGCCTTGCAAGGTGGAGAATTAATAAAAGTTCCTGATTTTTTTAAAGTTTAATTTATTTTTCTAAAACTATATTATGAAAAAACTAATTTTTGTATTTACATTCTTTTCCTTTTTTTCCTCCTTCTCTCAAATTGGAAGAAGATTGGAGGTATTATTCTTAGGTGATAAAGGACATCATAAACCCATTGAGCGGGTTCCATCGCTAATGGCCTCATTAGGACCAAAAGGAATAAATGTTACGTATACAGATGATTTGGAGGATCTTAACTCGAATAACCTAAATAAGTATGATGCTTTGATGATTTATGCAAATTGGGACGAAATTAGTCCTTCTCAAGAAAAAGCATTACTCGATTTCGTTGGTTCAGGAAAAGGTTTTTTACCTATTCATTGTGCTTCGTATTGCTTTCGTAATTCGGCAGAATATGTAAAATTGGTCGGAGGACAGTTTTGGCGACATACTATGGATTCTATTTCTACCCAAACAATTCAACCTAATCACCCAATTATGCAGGGTTTAAAACCTTTTACTGTCTTTGACGAAACTTATTTACACACTAAATTAGAAGAGGATAATTCGATTTTAGCAACTAGAGAAATAAAAGCAGACCAATTCAAAGACAAGCCAAATACAAAATCTGAACCTTATACTTGGACTAGAAAATACGGAAAAGGGAGGGTTTTTTACACCGCCCTTGGCCATGATGAAAGAACATGGTTGAACGAAAATTTTCAAGAATTACTATTTAAAGCAGTTTTGTGGTCCGTAAATGATGAAGCTTTAAACGCATTTAATGCACGTAATCCTCAACCCTTCACTTATAGAGAAGCAAAATTGCCTAATTATGAACAACGCCCTGGTCCGCAAATGCAACAATTACCTTTATCACCAGAAGAATCCATGAAACATATTCAAATTCCTGTTGAATTTAAATTGGAATTATTCGCGGCAGAACCAAACGTCATGCATCCTATAGCACTTACTTGGGATGAAAAAGGAAGACTTTTTGTATTAATCACTAAAGACTATCCCAACGAACGCAAACCAGAAGGGGGCTCTGATTATATATTGTTGTGTGAAGATACCAATAACGATGGCAAGGCAGATAAATTCACAAAATGGGCTGACGGCTTAAGTATTCCTACGGGGATGGTATTTGCAAACGGCGGTTTGATAGTTTCCCAAGCACCAGATATGTTGTTTTTAGCTGATACAAATGGCGATGATAAAGCGGATGTTAAAAAAATTCTTTTTTCAGGATTTGGAACTTTTGATACGCATGCCGG
>JANNWE010000456.1:0-2522 GCA_031414675.1 Cytophagaceae bacterium | reverse complement strand
GTTTGAATCTTTATAAAATCAGGGTTTTTGATTTCTAAATTCCTTTTGTAGACGAGCTAACATTTGAAAATGATAGCGTCAAAATTAAAGTATTGGATATTGGAGAAATTTAGCTTTCCCCACTAGATGCATTCGTTTTTATCTTGTTTCAAATATAAACCAAACGGTAAATTCCGATCTAATTTAGATAATTTTCTACTTTTCAAATTAATTCAAAATAAGTCTCATAGCCCAAAAAAAAACCTTTTTTACCATCGAATCTTCTATTGCATCCAATTTGTAAAACAAAGTGGGTGGCATCCTATTTGGCTATCCGAGATTAGCTTCAACACCACAGAATTTCTTGAAACCCTCAAAATGTGTGAATCCTGCAACAATTAATAAGAATTGTATAAAACATCTATTTGGTAAAACTATCACCTTTGTTGTGTAGTAATCAAAGTAAAAAATTTAACATAAAGTATAAAATGAACAGCGATATAGTAAAAGGAAGTTGGAACGAGCAGAAGGGAGTCTTAAAGCAGCGATTTGCTGATCTTACGGATGATGATTTTTTATTTTCTGAGGGTAAAAAAGACGAAATGCTTGGTAGACTACAAGTGAAATTGGGGAAAACCAAAGAAGAGATGGAAGAAATACTTAAGGATTTATAAAGCAAGCTTTTGAATGCTTAGGTGCTTTTATCCTTAGATTTTGACAATTAAACATGGTATATAATTTAAACAAGTAAACATAAACAAAACAGAATGAAAAATTTATTTATTAGTAGAAAGACCCTTACATTAGGAATTTGCAGCATTTTGTCTGCCTCAATTTTCATGAGTTGTGCTGAAAGCCCAAAAGAAAAGTTGGATGATGCCACAACCGAAGTGGTGGATGCTAGTGAAGATTTAGCAAAAGCCAAAGAAAACTATCTAGCGGAAGTTGTGGCATTTAAGGCTGATGCACAAGCAAGAATAGTCGAAAATGAAAAAATAAGAGAGGAATACAATACCGATTTGAAAATTAAAAAAACAAAGGAGTTAAAAAAGAAAATTGAGGATCTGAAAGAAAAAACCGCAAGTTTAAAACAAAAAGTATTAGATTTTAAAGCCGAAGAGAATAAAGAATCTTGGGCGGGGTTTCAAGCAGAAATCAATAGTGATATTGAAGAGGTAAAGGCTGCCATGGAAGATTTGAAGAATGCAAAGTAACGCATAAAAAATATAGATGAAACCCAAAGCATTAACGAAAACTATTAGTAAAATAAAAGTCTAGTTAGTGTGGGTTTTATCTTAAATCTAGAATTTATCATGCCTTTTTTCATTATTTTGATTGTAATCATTTTCACAGGAGTAGTACTTTTGATGCTAAACAGATACATTCCGATGGATAGTAAAATGAAAAGCACACTAAATATAGTGGTGCTAGTAGGCTTGCTGGCTTGGTTATTAAAAACCTTTGGATTTATAAACTTTTAGCTCTTATAATTTTCGTCATTTCATCAAGTAGTTAGCACAGGTTAATTTACTTGGTGAAAAAATCCAAGGATAGTATGCAAAGCATTCATATCTTAGGTTTTAATTAAAATACACTTTACAGTAGAGGTTCCGTAAAGTGATACTCCTATTTAATTACAATACTGGAATGTAAACTCTCCTACATTTTATATAATTAATTTAAAAGCATAATAACCACAAAATGAAATTAGATGTAACTATTAAACCTGAGATTGGTATCTTAGAAATAGATTTAAACGACAGTATATCCCTACTTTCGAGGATCTTGGCGGACGAAATGGTGCTGTACATTAAAACTAGGAAATTCCATTGGAATGTTTCTGGCCAAAGTTTTATGGAGCTACACAAATTGTTTCAAAGCCAATATACGGAATTGGAAGAAACTATAGATCAGATAGCCGAGCGCATAAATAAATTGGGCGGAAACACGATTGGTACCATGAACGAGTTTGTGAAAATCACAAGATTGAAAGAGTCGCCAGGTGATTACCCACAGCAGTTAAAAATGATGGAGGAGCTTTTAAAAGATCATGAAACCCTAATCATAGAACTTAGAAATGATGTGGAAGTAATAAATCTCAATTCTAAAGACATAGGCACTGTAGACTTTATGACTGGACTAGTTCAACAACATGAAACCACAGCATGGATACTGAGGCGTTATTTAAATTAATTCCAAAGCCTAAAAGTTCATCAACTCATATTCAGCAACCTTCCAAATTTTTGATTGATTTTTTTTGTTTTAGGAATCAAGTGTATTTCCCTATTTGGTAACTCAAAAGTCTAAGAATTTTATAACATTCCTATTAAATTATGTAACATAAAAGAAGTGTATTTTTTTGACCTTTGTTGAGTAATAAATATAGGTTAAAATCAAATAATTAAGCTAATGAACAGTAGATGCACATCCGCCAGAAAAACCAATGCAAATTGGAATAAGATTGATAATTTTTTGATAGAAAAAATTAGAGAATCTAAAAGAGCAGGGAGCGATTTTGGAAAGCTAGATAACAGAAGTACTGT
>JANNWE010000455.1:0-7986 GCA_031414675.1 Cytophagaceae bacterium | reverse complement strand
CAGCTAGATTTACCTAAAATTTTAAAGGCGGCAAAAAAAACAAGTATCAAATACTACTACATCGAAGACGAAAATCCTAAAGCTTCAGAACAAGTGCCCCTGAGTCTTTCCTATTTGAAAGGGATTTAACATATAAAAACCTATTATTTGGCAAATTTGAAATTATTTTAGGGGAAGTAAATTTTTTCATTTTTATTTGATATTAGAGTCTAAAAAACCACTATAATGTAAACTATTATTAAATTGAAAAAGCTAACATTAATTTTCTTTTTTATTTGCCAATTTTGCCAAGCTCAGAATAATTACACAGCAGATGTAATTATTTATGGAGGTACTGCTTCGGCAGTAATGGCAGCGGTTCAAGTCAAAAAAATGGGCAAAACTGTAATCATAGTTTCTCCTGACAAGCATTTGGGTGGTTTGTCTTCCGGTGGATTGGGCTTTACCGATACGGGCAATAAAGAAGTTATAGGTGGCCTATCGAAAGAGTTTTACCAAAGATTATTCAACCATTATGACGCAGAGAAAGCTTGGATTTGGCAGAAAAAAGCAGAATTTGGGAACAAGGGCCAAAGTACAGTGGCATTGGATGGAGCCACTAAAAGTATGTGGATTTTTGAGCCTCATGTCGCAGAAAATACCTTTGAGCAATATATAAGCGAAAACAAAATTACCGTTTACAGAAATGAATGGTTGGACAGATCTGCAAAAGGAACGTCAAAAAAACTAGGTGCCATAGTTTCCTTCAAGACGCTGTCGGGTAATACTTATCAAGCCAAAATGTTTATTGATGCAACCTATGAAGGTGACCTAATGGCAGCCGCAGGTGTTAATTATCATGTTGGTAGAGAGGCTAATAGTTTGTATGGAGAAAAATGGAATGGTGTTCAAGCCGAGGTTTTTCAACACGGTCATTATTTCAAACATAAAGTAAGTCCTTATAAAATAGAAGGAGACCCTAAAAGTGGACTTTTGCCAGAAATCTCTTCTGAATCTATTGCATTAAATGGAACTGGAGATAAAAAAATTCAGGCCTATTGCTTCAGAATGTGCTTAAGTAATCATCCAGAAAATCGAATTTCTTTTGCTAAACCAGAAAACTATGACCCCCTAAGATATGAATTGCTTTATAGGGTTTTTGCAAAAGGGTGGCGTGAAACCTTTGACAAATTCGACCTAATTCCAAACAGAAAAACCGACACCAATAACCATGGGCCATTTAGTACGGATTATATCGGGAAAAATTACGATTATCCAGAAGCTAGCTATGAAAGAAGAAAAGAAATAATAAAAGACCATGAACTTTATCAAAAAGGGCTGATGTATTTCTTACAAAACGACCCTAAAATTCCAGCTGACGTACAATCAAAAATGAAGGAATGGGGATTGCCGAAAGATGAGTTTAAAGACAATGGAGGCTGGCCGCATCAATTGTATATACGAGAAGCTCGTAGAATGATAGGAGAATATGTCATGACTGAGGCAGATGCATTGGGCAAAACTAAAGTTCCACATTCAATAGGTATGGGATCTTATTCCCTAGACGCACACAATGCCCAGCGTTACGTAAAGGCAGATGGATATGTACAAAATGAAGGAGATATTGGTGTTCATCCTGATAAACCATATTCCATTGCTTACGGTTCTATCTTACCAAAGGAAAAAGAATGTAATAACCTTCTTGTTTCTGTATGTGTTTCTAGTTCCCATATTGCCTATGGATCAATTAGAATGGAACCTGTATTTATGATTTTGGGGCAATCGGCAGGTGCGGCGGCTGTTCTATCAATCGAAAACAATGTTTCACCCCAAAAATTGTCGTATGAAAAGCTGAGAAATGTTTTGCTAAATGAGAAGCAAAGGTTAGAGTACTAAAAGATTTTAATGTTGGGCTTCTGTTTTTTACCGAAAATTAATACCCCTAAAAAGGAAGTTCGGCAAATCAAATACTGCTTAGGTTTTTATTTTATATATGAAAATCTTAACAATACCTAAAAGCATATATTTCAACTGCCTCTGTGGTGCTAAAATTGAATGCATTAGTCTAAGCAGAATTATATAAAAATGGAAAAATTTAAATAATATTTTAAATAATTTGTAAAACAAAATAAGTGTGTACTATTATTGTAAATTAGTAACAATTATTTACTCTGGAAACCCTATCTAACCTTAAAATAATTTCATGAAATCTGAAAGACCCAATTATCTCATTCCATTTATTTTAGTAACAAGTTTATTTTTTCTATGGGGTATTTCAAATAACTTAACAGGTATTTTAATCCCTCATTTAAGAAAAGCTTTACAGCTTACCAACACACAATCTACTTTTGTAGATACAGCCGTTTATATGGCTTATTTTTTGGCGGCTATTCCGTCTGGTATTATTTTAAATAAATTTGGATATAAAAAAGGTATTATTGCTGGTCTTTTGGTGTTTAGCTTGGGAGCATTTTTGTTTATTCCTGCTGCCAATTCTCGAACGTATGAAGTCTTTTTATTGGGCTTATTTATAATTGGCTGCGGACTTACCCTTCTTGAAACTGCCGCTAATCCATATGCAACAAAGCTGGGCGATCCTGAAAGTGGGACTACTCGTTTGAATTTAGCACAATCGTTCAATGGCTTGGCAGCATTTTTAGCCCCAATGATTGGCACATTATTTATTCTTTCTGGTAAAGAATATTCTGCTGCTGAACTTTCTATAATGGCAGAAGCGGATAAAATAGCCTATTTAGCTTCAGAGGCCGCATCGGTGAAAGTGCCATATTTAATTTTAGGTGTGTTTCTTTTGCTTTTAGCTTTAATCTTTATGGCAATAAAATTTCCTGAATTTAAGGAAGAAAGTAAACTAAAAGATACAGGTAGTATTGGCCAGGCTATAAAACAAAAACATTTAGTTTGGGCTGTTTTAGCACAGTTTTTTTATGTAGGCGCTCAAGTTTGCGTTACTAGTTTCTTTATTAGAATGGCTATTTCTGGCGGAGGGGTAGATGAAAAAACGGCGGGTTATTATCTTGGAGTTTATGGCTTGCTTTTTATGTCTGGCAGGTTTATCGGAACAATAATTATGCGTTATATTTCTCCAGAGAAGCTTCTCTCAATTTATGCAGGTATATGTATCCTACTTAGTTTTGTAGCTATATCAGCGGAAGGAAAGAATGTGGTTTTGGCATTAGGGGGCTTAGGGTTCTTTATGTCTATAATGTTTCCTACCATTTTTTCATTAGGCATTAAAGACTTGAACGAAAACACCAAACCGGCTTCTTCATTAATTGTAATGTCAATTATTGGAGGAGCAATTTTCCCAGTTATTATGGGAAAGATCATAGATAATAACGGTGATGATATTCAAAAAGGGTACATTGTGCCTTTGGTTTGCTTTTTTGTAGTGTTATTTTTCGGATTAAAAGGGTATAAACCTAAAAACATATCATAAAATGAACCGCTATTGTTTAGCATTAGATCTAAAAGACGATGTCAAATTGATTGCAGAATATGAGGAACTGCATAAAAAAATATGGCCTGAAATCCACGAAGCAATTATTGATTCTGGTATAGTAAGCATGGAAATTTACCGCATCGGCATTAGGCTTTTCATGATTATGGAAACCTCAGATGATTTCTCTTTTGAAGAAAAAGGACGTGCAGATGCTGAAAACCCTAAAGTACAAGAATGGGAAAATTTTGTTTGGAAGTACCAACAAGCATTACCTATGGCTAAAGCAGGTGAAAAGTGGTTAAGAATGAGTAAAATATTTGATTTAAAAGCATAAATTTTATAATAGAATGGCATATAATAGTAATTTTCCTTCCAACGAAGACCTTATAAAAAAAGCAAAAAGACAAATTCCTCGTTTTGCGTTTGAATATCTAGATGGTGGCTGCAATGAAGACGTGAATCTTTATAAAAATACTGCAGAGCTTCGTGAGGTTGAGCTAAAACCCACGTATTTAACCAAGCATATTCGTTCAGATATGAAAACTGAATTGTTCGGACATGTCTATGATGCCCCATTTGGTATTGCTCCAATTGGATTGCAAGGACTGATATGGCCCAATGCTCCTGAAATTTTAGCCAAAGCGGCTCTTGCACATAACATTCCATTTATTTTAAGTACTGTTTCTACCTCTAGTATCGAAAGAATTGGGGAGATTACAGAAGGGAAGTTTTGGTTTCAACTGTATCATCCTGCAGAAAACTCTTTACGCGATGATATTTTAGATCGTGCTGAAGCAGCCGGTTGCGATGTGCTTTGTATTTTATGCGATGTACCTAGTTTTGGATTTAGGCCACGTGACATACGTAATGGATTAGCCATGCCTCCCAAAATGACTTTGACAAACATTCTACAAATTATGGGTAAACCCGAATGGGCACTTAAAACCTTGTACCATGGACAACCAGGATTTGCAAATTTGGAAAAATATATGCCAAAAGGTTTAAATATGGGTAAACTTGGCGAGTACATGAATAAAACTTTTTCAGGAAGAGTAAACGAAGAAAAAGTTGCAGCCATACGGGATAGATGGAAGGGTAAAGTGGTTTTGAAAGGCGTTGCCAGCGAACAAGATACAGAAATGGCCATCAAATTGGGCTTAGACGGAATTATTCTTTCTAATCATGGGGGACGGCAATTAGATGCGGGTCAATCATCCATTAAAACATTACCACCAATTGTTGAAAACTATAAAGGGAAAATCAAGATTATGATAGACAGTGGCTTGCGTTCTGGGCCAGATGTTGCAAGAAGTTTAGCAAGTGGAGCGGAGTTTACTTTTATGGGACGTTCTTTTATGTATGCTGTAGCCGCATTAGGAGCACACGGAGGGGAGCATGTAATCAGTATGCTTAAAACGCAATTGCAGCAAGTGATGGAACAAGTTTGCTGTGAAAAGGTGGAGGATTTTCCTAAGTTCTTGATTAAATAATGAAAAATTATTTTTCATAACTATTTCATATACAGCATTTTGGTTCAATTTTCTAAGTCAATAATTGGAGTTACCGATGAGAAAAATAGTATTAGTAACATTTATCTTGAAACTTTTAATTGTCGGAAATATTTTTGCCCAAAAACCTAATGTTATCCTCATTTTAACCGATGACCAAGGCTATGGTGACTTAGCTTGTCATGGCAACCCCTTTATTAAAACTCCAAATCTGGATGCCTTGTATAATCAAAGTGTTAGATTTACCAATTTTCATGTGGGCACCACTTGTTCTCCAACAAGAGCTATGCTAATGACAGGCAAGAATAATAATAAAGTAGGAGTTTGGCATACGATAAATGGACGCGAAATTCTTAACAAAGATGAAAAAACGATGCCTGAGTTTTTTAAAGAGGCGGGCTACCAAACAGCGATTTTCGGCAAATGGCATTTGGGAGATAATTATCCTTTTCGTCCACAAGATAGAGGTTTTAATGAAGTTTTAGTTTTGGGGGGAGGAGGTATAGGACAAACACCAGATTACTGGGGGAATGACTATTTTGGAGATACGTATTTGAGAAATGGTAAGCCAGAAAAGTTCAAAGAATATTGTGATGATGTGTGGTTTGGGGAAGCAATGCGTTTTATGGGCCAAAACCTCAACACACCTTTTTTTTGCTACATTCCTACAAATGTAGCCCATGGTCCATACAATGTGTCTGCAAACTATTCAAAACAGTATGAAAACAACCCCAACGTTCCCAATCCGGCATTTAATGGAATGATATCTAAAATAGATGAAAACGTTGGAAAACTGATGCAATATTTAAAAAGCAGTGGATTAGATAAAAAAACCATTATAGTTTTTATGACAGATAATGGCACTGCTGCTGGTGCAAGTTTTGACAAAAGTGAATATACTCAACTCGGATTTAATGCCAATATGAGGGGCCAAAAAGGGTCGGCTTATGAAGGAGGTCATCGTGTTCCATTTTTTTTGTATAATCCCTTAATTGAAAACATACCAAAAGATATCAAAACATTAGCTTCAGGAATGGATGTATTACCCACTTTATTAGATCTTTGTAAAATCAATACCATTTACTCTTTTCAAGGGGTTTCCCTCTTTCCCCTCTTAAAAGGAGAAAAAATAAAAGACCGTGTTTTAGTGGCAGACACTCAAAGGGGCGAGTATTTAATCAAAAATAACTCGAATTCAGTAATGACCCAAGAATGGCGATTGGTGAATGGAAAGGAATTGTATAATATGGAGAAAGACCCAGAACAGCGTCAAAATTTAGCAATAGAAAACACTGGAATAGTGAATTCTTTGAATATGGAATACGAAAAGTGGTGGAAAGACATTAGCATACAAAAATCAGACTATCAACGGGTTATAGTTGGTTCTTCTAAGCAAAAAGAAGTTTGTTTGACCAGTCATGATTTACACCTTGAAAAAGGTTCTCCCGCTTGGAATCAGAACATGGTAAAAAAAGAGCTAGGCAGTAATGGTTTTTGGGCAATAGAAACAGCAAAAAGGGGAACCTATAAATTTGAATTGAGACGTTTCCCGCGAGAAGCCAAAAGTCAAATACCAGAAAAGTATGTAAATGCTAAAATCAAAATTGATGATAAGCCGTATGAAACGGTGATTAATGATAAAAAGGAAAAAGTGGTTTTCAAATTAAAATTACCTAAAGGCTATCATCAAATAGAAACCTATTTTTCTGATAATCAAGGTAAAAGCATTGAAGCAGCCTATGTTTATGTCAAATAGAAAAAAATAAAAATTAAGGCAATTGAAAGTAGTTTGGCTTTTTTTATGGATAAATAGACTTTGTTTGATATTTAATAGAAAAGGAATTCCCTTAAAATTAGAAAAAAGAAATCCAAAGAAAGAAGAGAGCTTTAAATAAGGAGTTTAATAATGTATTTTTTTGCTATTCAAATTGATATATAGTTTCTGAAACCTTGCATTAAAATTAAATAATTTGGCGAAATTTAGTCTATAGAAGTTCTCTTATGTTTGTAGTAGTATTCCTATTAAATTTATCTAAAATGAAAAAAGGAACCATTTGTTCGACCTTAACTTTATGTTTAATTAGTATTATTTCATATTCACAGACATTTTCAATTAGTACAAACAACCGATATATATTAAAAGAAGATAAGCCATTCTTTTGGTTAGGAGATACCGCTTGGGAGCTTTTTCATCGATTAGATAGAGAAGAAGCTGAATATTATCTCAAAAAGCGAGCGGCACAAGGGTTTACTATTGTGCAGGCGGTAGCCTTAGCGGAATTCGATGGACTAAAAGAAAAAAATTCATACGGGGAGGTTCCCCTTCTTAACAACGACCCAACTCAACCTAACGAGGCATATTTTAAACACGTTGATTTTATAATTGATAAAGCAAATGAAATAGGAATTAATATAGGTTTTCTTCCGACTTGGGGAGATAAACTATTCAAATCGGGTTGGGGAAAAGGACCAGAGATTTTTAATATAGAAAATGCAAAAGTATATGGAAAATGGTTGGCTCAACGTTACAAAAACCGTAAGAACATCATCTGGATATTAGGCGGGGATCGTCAGCCAAGAAAAAACTCTAAAGATGTGGAGGTGTGGCGAGCAATGGCAGCTGGAATTGAAGAAGGGCTAGGAGGAAAGGATAAAGCTATGATAACGTTTCACCCTCAACCCAATCAAGAAGGAGCGAGTGAATGGTTTCATGCCGACGACTGGTTTGATTTCAATATGTTTCAAACGGGTCATTGCCGCGATAATAACGTTTACGATAAAATAAAAGGCTCTTACGACCGAATTTTGGTAAAACCCGTAATTGATGGAGAACCCATTTATGAGGATCACCCCGTTTGTTTTAATGCCAATGATTTGGGAACTTCTAGTGCCTATGACGTTAGGAAATCTGCTTATTTAGATTTGTTTGCAGGGGCTTTCGGACATACCTATGGTTGCCATGACATATGGCAAATGTATTCTTCTAAACGAGAGGCAGTTAATTTTCCTCACATTTTTTGGCAACAAGCCCTCGATTTG
>JANNWE010000454.1:0-8155 GCA_031414675.1 Cytophagaceae bacterium | reverse complement strand
GGACCAATTCCATTAATATCTCCAATGGTAATTCCTATTCTAGGTAAAAATTCACTATCCATATATTGCTTTACTAATTTAATCCAAAATTAACATATTTTTCAAAAAAGCGGCGAGGTAATTTTTTTTATAAGTTTTTTTAAATAAAAGGTACAACTAATTTGGTTCAAAAAATAAAACCAAATATTTGGAATCTTTTTAATGATAAAAACTTAATATTTTAAAAACAAAAAGCACCACTCAAAATAAGAGTGGTGCTTTCAATAAAATTTAATTATGCATTTTGCTGATTCATAACTTCGGTTTGTTTTCTAATTGATTCCATATGAATCAATTTAAACAGTTCTTCCACCATTTCTGGATATAGATTCAAACTTTTTGACCATTCAGCCCTAGAAGTATGAACTTTTTTCCATCTATCTAATTGTAAAACAGCTACATTGTTGTCTCTTTTATATTCGCCTAGTTGTTCAACGACCGACATTCTACTAGCCAAAACTTCCAATAATTCTCTATCAATATTATCAAGACGTTCTCTTAGTGTTTCTAATTGACTTTGAAAATCTACACCATAGGTAGGTTTTCTAAATTCTATCCCATTTAACATTTCTGCTAATGCATCTGGGGTAAGTTGCTGAGAAGCATCCGACCAAGCCTCATCAGGATTTCTATGCGATTCAATAATTAAACCATCATAGTTTAAATCCATTGCCCTTTGGGTAAGTTCAGCTAATAATGCTCTTTTTCCAGCCATGTGACTAGGGTCACCTATCATGGGTATTTGAGGAAAAAAAGTTTTAAATTCAACTGCGATTTGCCACATTGGCGAATTTCTGTATTTTGTCTCTTGTGCATTTGAAAAACCTCTATGGATTGCACCCAATTTATTTATTCCAGCTCCGGCAATTCTTTCAAAAGCACCTAGCCATAAAGCAATATCAGGATTTACAGGATTTTTTATTAAAACCGGCACATCAACACCTTTAAGCGAATCAGCCAAATCTTGAACATTAAACGGATTTACGGTAGTTCTAGCGCCAATCCAAAGAACATCTACTCCATATTTTAAGGCTAATTCTACATGTTGAGGAGTAGCAACTTCAACAGCGGTCATAAGTCCAGTTTCTGCTTTTGCTTTTTGTAACCATGGCAAAGCTTCTTCTCCTTTTCCTTCAAAACTACCTGGTCTGGTTCTTGGTTTCCATACTCCAGCTCTTAAAATATGAGCAAAGCCATTTTTAGCAATGCCACGGGCAGTTTCAAGTACTTGTTCCTCGCTTTCGGCACTACATGGCCCAGCTATTATTAATGGTTTACCACCAGTTTCTACCCAACTATTTATGGGTAAAACGTCTAAATTTGCTTTCATTGATAATTAAATTAAAGTCTGGCCCAATTTTGAACCTTGAGTAAAATCCTAAACTAATTTATATTTATTAAAACGTTTCTAATATCTTTGTGCCATTCATCTTACAAATATTTAATAATGCCGAAGTCAAAACCTTTCCCAGAAATTGATTTTCAAAACACTAAAACTTCCTTTGAGCACTACAGTCATTTCAAACTTAAAAAAGTTTATTCCATTTTTGCACTAATGAACCAAAATTGGCTCACAAAGATAGGTACTTTTTTTATTAAAGAAAGCTTGAAAATTGGTTTGCCTATAAAAAAAGTTATAAAAAGTACTATTTTTGAACATTTTTGTGGCGGAGAAAATATTTCTGAATGTAAAAGTACCATAAGTGAATTGCATAATTTTTCTGTTGGAACAATTTTAGATTATTCCGTGGAAGGAGAAGATAATGAAAATGATTTTGATTTAACCAAAGAAGAAATTATTAAAACTATTCATTTTGCGTTTGAAAATAAGGACAAAATTCCTTTTTCAGTTTTTAAAGTTTCTGGTTTAGCTTCTGTTGATTTATTAGAAAAAAAACATATTCCTACTTACATTTTTGATTTAGAAGAGCAAAAAAGTTACCTTAAAGTCAAAGAAAGAATAGAAGAAATTTGTCAAGCCGCATCAGATTGTGATATAAAGATTTTTTTTGACGCTGAAGAGACTTGGATACAAAATTCTATTGACGATTTTTGCTTAGAAATGATGCAAAAATTCAACACTAAAGGTAAAACGGTGGTTTATAACACTTATCAATTGTATAGAACCGAAAGTTATGCTTTACTTTGCCAACATTATGAAATGGCTTTAAAAAAAGGATTTACAATAGGAGCGAAGTTGGTAAGAGGGGCATATATGGAGAAAGAAAGAAAAAGAGCAAATGAAAAAGGATATAAAGATCCAATAAATGAAAATAAGTTTATAACTGACTCCGAATTTGATAAGGCTACGAATTTTTGCATCGATAATTCGGCGATAATCTCCATCTGTTTAGGAACACACAATGAGGAAAGTTGTAAAAAATGTTTAAGCCTTATGGAAAAAAAAGGTTTGGATGTTGGCGATCAAGGTGTTTATTTTGCTCAACTTTTGGGAATGAGTGATAATATTTCCTTCAATTTAGCTAAAGCTGGATTTAATGTTGCAAAATATGTTCCTTATGGGCCGGTAGAAGCTGTCATGCCTTATTTGTTTAGAAGAGCTGATGAAAATACTTCAATTGCGGGTCAAACAAGTAGAGAATTTACACTAATTAAAAAAGAACTTAAAAGAAGACTTTTAGAATGAAACAATCGTATAAATTTTATTTATTTGCAATTTTACTAATTTGTATTGATCAGCTTTTAAAACTTTGGATGCAATATGTTGTTTTACCCCAACATTTTGGAAGTATCGATGTAATAAATGGATTCTTTAAGTTGCATTATGTAACAAACAGAGGAATGGCATTTGGTTTGGAATTAGGAGGAGAATATGGTAAACTAGCTTTAACAATATTTAGACTGTTTGCTATGATTGCAATTGCTTGGTATTTGAATATTCAAGCAAATAAAACCCCTAATAATGGCCTATTATGGGCTATAGCAGCAATTCTTGCCGGTGCCATTGGAAATGTAATTGATAGTACATTTTATGGAATATTGATTAGAGATAACGCACCAATCGATGCTCCATATCCCTTGTTTCATGGCCAAGTAATTGATATGTTTTATTTCTATTTCTTAGATGGCTTTTGGCCTGATTGGATTCCAAAAATAGGGGGAACTTATCATTCAACGCCTATTTTTAATTTTGCTGATGCTTGTATTTTTTGTGGGGTGGTATCTATTTTAATTTTCCAGAAGAGTTTTCTAGAAATGAAACCCTTGGAAAATGCGGATATTGAAAATTTAATGGATAGTGAGCCAGATGAAAATGATCTAAAAAAAAATAATTAATTTAATATGATTTCTCTTGAAAAAAAACTCGGCTTGATTAAGATTTTTGCTTTTGTTTGTATCTTTTTGGCTTTATTTTTTACATATCAATTGCCTGGAAGTATTCAAAAAACTGCAAGAATGATACTCATGGGTATCTCCTTAGTTTCTTTAATTTTTGTAACTCTTCATCCAAAAGAACAAACTAAAAAAGTATTAAATCTATCCTTATTGGCAATGATTATTCTAACAATGGTTTTATATTCTTTAGGTTAAGTTTTGATATTATAAATTCAAAAATCCAATTTAACTTAAGCCTTATTTATCTATTTTTAGAACCTTTATAACTGAAAAGCCTTTGATTTAGTAACCAAAGGCTTTTCTATTTTACTTATTTCTCTTTTTTCGGAATAATTAATCTCTCTCCTCTTTTAGCGAAGTTTTTAGTTTTATCATTTGCAGACATTAATAAATCAACACTTATTTCATATTTTTCTGCAACTACTTTTAATATATCACCAGGGCCTACAGTATGATATCCCTGAATTGGTAAGTTAATCTTTGTTACCCCCACTTTTAAACCATTAGGATCTAATTTTGGATTTAATTTTTTCATTGTGCTTGCACTTACATTAAACTTATTTCCAATTCCTAAATATGTTTCTCCATTTTTTACAAGATGACTTAAAATTTCATTTGAAGATACATTACTTATTTCCTTTTTAGTAATTTCATTTTCCTTGGGATCTTCCTTTGGAATAGGTTTTTCTATTGGATTATCATCAATAATAGTTGTACTAGTGTCCAATTCTACGTATTGTGTTTTTTTAGGCAATGAGTCAGGACTAGCTCCAACTAGGATTGTATTTTCATCTAAATCCGATACTTTTGATGCATCATCTGACATTAAATGCCACCCAGCGTAAAGCAATAAGCATATAATAGAAAACAAAATAACTAGTACGGTAACTGGAAGGCCATTGTTTTCTTCTTCAGGTTTTTTATTTCTTTCTTCGAATTCCATTTTATTTTGCACTTTTAAGTTCAATACTCATATTATCTACTTTATCTTTCAATTCAATTTTATAACTTTCCAAAGCAATACTTAAATTTACATTTGTCAAGGCTAATATTTGCAAAGCCAACAATGCGGCATTCATCGAGGCATTTAAGGCCACTGTAGCTACTGGAACACCATTTGGCATTTGTAAAATAGAAAGAATAGAATCCCAACCGTCCAAAGAATTACTTGATTTTACAGGTACTCCAATTACAGGTAAAATCGTACAAGAGGCAACCATACCGGGTAAATGAGCAGCCCCACCTGCTCCAGCAATAATAACTTTTAAACCCCTTTTTTTTGCAGTATTCGCATATTCAAACATCTTTTCGGGGGTTCTATGTGCCGAAACAATGTCAACCTCATAGGGTATTTCGAAACGATCGAAGATGGAAATAGCATCTTGCATAACTTTAAGATCAGAGATACTGCCCATTATTATTCCTACCATATCAATTTAATTTGAAATCACCTTTAGGTTCTTTTGTACAAATTTGACCTTTTCTTTTAGTTTTTCAAAATCTGTTTCCAAAATACTTACATGACCCATTTTTCTGAAAGGTTTAGTTACCTTTTTTCCATATAAAAAAGGATAAACATTTTCTTCTTTTAAAATTGTATCTAAGCCATTATAAGTTGCAAGTCCTTCGTGTCCATCTTCTCCCAAAATATTAACCATTGCTGCCTGCATTATAGCTTCGGGATTTCCTAAAGGCAAATCAAAAATGGCCCGTATATGCTGATCAAATTGAGAAGTGAAATTCGCTTTTTGTGTATGATGAGCACTATTATGAGGTCTGGGAGCCACTTCATTTACCAAAATTTGATTGTCTTTTGTTAAAAACATTTCTACTGCTAATAAACCTACAATTTTATAGGTATTGGCAATGTCTATTGCAATTTTGGTAGCTTTATTACTCAATTCATTTGAAATTTTTGCGGGCGAAAACAAGTATTCTACTAGATTTGCTTCAGGATGAAACACCATTTCTACAACAGGAAATGCTTTGGTCTCTCCAGCGGGATTCCTTGCCACAACAACCGCAAGTTCTTTTTCAAAATCAATCAGTTTTTCAAGTATTCCTTTTTCATCAAAACATTTGTCAATTTCATTCAAATCTTTAACAACTTGTACACCTTTTCCGTCGTAGCCACCAATACCAATTTTATTTACTGCCGGCAAAAAAGTAGAATTATTTAGAATGTCTTCGATACCATCAACTAAAATAAAATTCGAAGTAGGGATTTGGTGGTCTTTAAAAAATTGTTTTTGTGATCTTTTATCTTTAATATTTTCAATAATACTAGGTTGTGGAAATACTTTTTTGCCTTCAGATTCAAGCTTTTTTAAAGCCTCAATATTAATATTTTCTATTTCAATTGTAATAACATCAACTTGTTTTCCAAAATTATAAACTGCCTCAAAATCAGTAATATCTCCTAAAATGAATTTATGCGCAATATTGCTGCAAGGACAATTTTGATCATTTTCTAAAACCCAAACTTCTATGTCAAAATCAAGTGCGGCTTGTATTAACATTTTCCCAAGTTGTCCACCACCAATTATTCCAAGCTTTTTATCATTTCTAAAATCCATAAATAATTACTTTATTTCAAATTCTTTAGGCTTTATCCCTTTATTTATTTTTATGGATTGCAATTCGGACGTAATCTCACCCATTTGTGAAGTTTGTTTTTTAATGGATGAAAATAGAATTTCTGAACCTTTGAACGTTTTGTAATTTTCAAATAGTACGGTTGATTCAAATGGACCCCTTGGTGTCTCGTTCTTAATAATTGTTTTGGTTTTAAAGCCGGTTTTAACGTTATAAAAATCTTTCCACATCTTTCCTTCGGCGTCCTTCACTTCAATTACATAGTTTTCAGGATTGTCAGAAGCAATTAATGTAGCAACAAACTTTAAATTCTTATATTCCATTTCAACGAAAGGATGTGTTCTAAAAGCCTCTGATATAACAGCAGGCCCTGATTTAGGTTCTTGTCCAGGCCCTCCACCTCCAAAACTACTTTTTCGGATTGATTTTTCACCATCAAATTTAGAACTCATTAATTCCATACCATTTGCAAATACTGTCATGCTATATTTGTACGGAAAACTGTACTTAAACTCGGTCTCGGAAACACCTCTTTGCGTTTCACTGGTGTAGGTCATAGTTAAATCAGTTATAGCGGCAGCATTTTCTTTGATTTTTGTAACTTCTAAATACTTGTTTATAACCTCTTCGGCAGTAGAAAAACTTTGAGAAAAAGAAGGATTAAAAAAAAGTATGGTACAGAGAAATAAAAGTGGTTTTTTCATATTAATATTGATTTGGTTAAGAAACAATTTTTTAAAAATCAAAGTTAAATTAAAAATACTAATTAATGAAAAAAGATATAGCTATATTTTGGTTTAGAAGAGACTTAAGGTTGGAAGACAATATAGCATTATTTAATGCTCTGAATTCAGGTTTTTTGGTATTGCCTTTATTTATTTTTGATTTAGATATTCTCTCAAAATTAGAAAATAGAAAAGATAGAAGAGTAGATTTTATACACCAGGTTCTTGAAAATCTAAATGATACCTTGAAACAAAAAGGCTCTCAAATATGCGTAAAGTATGGAATTCCCCTGCAAATATGGAAACAGATTGTGGATGAGTATAATGTAAAAGAAGTATATGTTAATCGTGATTATGAAAAGTATGGGATAGATCGGGATAAAAGTATAAGTGACTTTTGTAACGAAAAAGGAATAACTTTTAAAAGTTTTAAAGACCAGTGTATTTTTGAAAATAAAGAGATAGTTTCCAATTCCCAAACACCCTATACCGTTTTTACACCCTATTCAAAAAAATGGAAAGAAACGCTAAATGTTACTCATTATGAATCTTTTAAAAGTGAAAATTATTTAACTAATTTTTATAAATATCCGTCTATCGAAATGATTTCTTTGGAAGAAATGTCTTTTGAAAAAACAGATATCCAATTTGAAAAGCCATTGATTGATGAATCAAAAGTAGCATCTTATGCTGCAAATAGAGATTTTCCTTTCATAAATGGTACTACTAAATTGAGTATGCATTTAAGGTTTGGTACCATAAGTATTAGAAATTGTGTTCAAAAAGCTTTAAAGTATAATGAAACCTGGTTAAATGAACTTATTTGGAGAGATTTTTATATGAGTATTGTCGCCAATTTTCCCCAAATTAATCTAGGTAAAGCATTTAAAGCTAATTATGACAAAATAAAATGGTCTGAAAATGAAATTGCATTTCAGAAATGGTGTGAAGGTAAAACTGGATTTCCGATTGTTGATGCAGGAATGAGAGAATTAAATGCCACAGGCTTTATGCATAATAGGGTAAGGATGATTACCGCTAGTTTTTTGTGCAAAAATCTATTATTAGATTGGCGTTGGGGAGAAACCTATTTTGCATCTAAATTAAATGATTTCGATTTTTCAGCCAATAATGGAGGTTGGCAGTGGGCTTCCGGAAGTGGATGTGATGCTGCACCCTATTTTAGAATCTTTAATCCAAGTTTACAAGCTCAAAGATTTGATAAGCATTTGGATTACATAAAAAAGTGGATTCCAGAGTTAAATACCTTAGATTATCCAATGCCAATGGTCGATCATAAATTAGCTCGTGAAAAGGCTTTAAAAGTCTATAAAGAAGGGCTTGAATCTTGAATTATTATATTTTGTTTCCAAGTATTTTTGTAATTCGAGCTGTTTTTTTTGCTATTAAATATTAAGCTGTTTTTATTTTAAATTTCT
>JANNWE010000453.1:0-8446 GCA_031414675.1 Cytophagaceae bacterium | reverse complement strand
ATTTTAATATCTTCAAAATATGCTACGGAGTCATAGGTGATATGTCCAAAAAGTCCATTGCTTATAAAATTGTGCTCATTTTCAGATTGCCTAAATTTATTTGCAAAGGATTTCAAAACTTCTACAGCATCTTTTTTTTCTTTTAAAGAAAAAACTTCTTTCGTTCCATCTGGGAATGTTTGGGTAACTATATCATTATCAATCATGAAAGAAGCGATTGGGTCACAAGCAATATAGCTAAAACTATTGTGCATAGCGTGATAATCTGCACTTTCAAGAATAACAGATAAAGGAAAATGTTCTCGAATTCTAAGAAATATACTTACGGGTGTAAGTGTATCTGCCAATAATCTTTTGCTTTTTGTATTAATAGTATATATCATCTCATCTAATTTTTGAATTTTGAAAATTTAAACATAAAAAAACGGCTTGCTGTGTTGAACAGCAAGCCGAATAATATGTTTGAAAACACACAGCAGGCAGATGTTCAACTCTGTAGAGTAGAACGCCACCAACCAATACTAGCTATGATGTTTAGAGAATTCATAATGCAAAAGTAAGGATGAAAAACAAAATTCAAAACGTTACTTCGAATTTATTTTTCTAATGAACCATCTTTTACCCATTGATTGAGTTTGGCAACCGTTACGGCTGAAAGTTTCATTGTTCCGTTTCTTGGCATAAAGCCTGCTGTACCTGGCTCTCTTTGAATTCTATCTAAAATTACTGTAATTTTATTTTTAACTTGCATATAATCATCCCATTTGTTTGGATTTGTTCCCCCAGCTAAATGACAGGGTGTACAATTTGTTGTAAAAATAATTTTAATGTCTTTGTCATATGTCAACTTTACAACGACCGGAACAGGTATTTCTTCTTCTTTTTCTGCACAAGAAGAAAGCCAAATGGCACTCGCAAACACAAGTGCGGCAGATAATAAGTTCTTTTTCATAAATTTTAAGAGATTATAGTTTTAGAAATAGTTTATTTTGGTACGAAAGATACAATGATTTGGTTGTAAAAAAACAAAAAGAAGGATAACTCTCAAATTATCCTTCTTTTAACTTCAATGTAATACCTAACTATTTCGTAGCTGCAGCATATCTCGCTTCTACTGCATTCCAATTTACCAAGGTCCAGAAAGTATCTACGTAATCAGGGCGTTTGTTTTGAAACTTTAAGTAATAGGCATGCTCCCATACATCAAGACCCAAAAGTGGTGTACCTTTACAATCTGCAACATCCATTAAAGGGTTATCTTGATTTGGAGTAGAGCAAACTGCTACAGTTCCATCGGATTTTAAACATAGCCAAGCCCACCCAGAGCCAAATCTTGTAGTAGCTGCAGTTTTGAATGCCGCTTTAAATTCGTCTACAGTTCCAAAAGCCGCAATTATGGCATCTTTTAAACCTCCTGAAAGGTTTCCTCCAACACCTTGAGGTGCAAGAGTATTCCAAAATAAATCATGATTATAATGCCCTCCTCCATTATTTCTTACTGCAGGAGAAGCTTTACTTATATTCGCTAAAATTTCTTCAATAGTTTTGTTTTCTAAATCTGTACCAGCTATGGCGGCATTAAGATTAGTAACGTAAGCATTATGATGACGGTCGTGGTGTATTTCCATCGTTAAAGCATCAAAATAGGGTTCCAATGCATCATTTGCATAAGGTAGGGGAGCTAATGTAAAAGCCATAATTTTTTAATTAAATTATTTTTTCAATGTTTTAAATCTTTAACATTAGAATTTGTAAATGTGTTCGAAATCTTCAAAAAAATCTGATAAAACTTTGGAAAATAAAAATATTGGCTTGTGAATTATACTTTGAATTTTGTTTAAACGGCTTGATATATTTCTGTTTGATATTTTTATAAAAATACTAGTAATGACAATATGGATCTTTCAAGAAAATGAAGCACTTTTAGTTTTTGATTAATTTCTTAAATTCTTAAAGAATTCTTTTAATAAAAGTTCTGATTGTTTACCCAATACACCTCCAATAATATCGTTTTTTGGATGAATAATTGATGGAGAATATAAAGAAAATCCCTTTTTAATATCATACGCCCCAAATACCACTCGCTCTATCTGTGCCCATGCAATTGCTCCTGCACACATCATACAAGGCTCTAGGGTAACATAAAGCGTGCAATCTTTTAAGTATTTTGCTCCTAAAAAATTTGAAGCTGCTGTTATTGCTAAGATTTCGGCATGGGCTGTAACATCTGTTAATTTTTCAGTTTGGTTAAATCCTTTGCCTATAATTGTTTTTCCTTGTGCCACTACTAATGCACCAACTGGTACTTCCCCATTTTCTAGAGCGTCATAAGCTAAACTTAGTGCTTTTGTCATAAAATATTCATGAGAATAAATCGGATAAGTATTTTTATTCATGGATAAAATTAATTTTTTTAAGCTAAATTATGTAGTTCTTTTGAATTTTTATTGCTTTAGCCGATTTAATAACAATTACAAAAAAGTGCTCATTTATTGTTTTAGGATTTTTTAGTAGAGCAGTAGTTCATTTTTATAGATACTTACAATCTGGACAAAAAAAAGAGGCTTAAAAAAAGCCTCTTTAAAAACATTTTTTTATTTCAGAAGCATAAACTTGCGGCTCCTAAAAGGCCAGCATCATTTGCTAAAGTGGCTCTTTTGATTTGAAGAGTACTAATATAATATGGTGTTAACCAATAGCTTAGTTGTCGATTTACTGCAGGTAAAATAAACTCAAAAGATGCTGATAATCCTCCGCCAATTAATATTGTGGTAATATCTAATATTCTAATCATTGATACTAATCCATCGCCTAACATAACACCAACTTCATCAAAAATGGCCAATGCTAATTCGTCATTTTCTGCGGCTGCTGCCACTAAACCTGTAGTAGAAATAGATCCATCAGATGCAAGTTTTGTTTTTCCATTAAATTTTATTCTCATTTTATTGGCTAAATCTAATAATTCATTTTTGCCAATATTTCTTTCTAATACTTTACCATTTTTTGAAGGCATATGGCCTGGCTCCATTGCGTTTCCACCGCCACCTTTAAATACCAATTTGTCAATAATCGCTGCTCCTCCAACTCCTGTCCCTAAAGTTACAAAAATGTAATCTTCGGGCACTCCTCCTTCTCCGAAATAATATTCACCTAAAGCGGCGGCATTTGCGTCATTTTCAAGAAAAAAATCATTTTCTGGAAAACGTTTTTTTAGCATTGGAATTATTGGAGTTCCATCAATTTCAGGAATAGCCGTTATTTCCACCAAATTTTGTCTATCTCGAGTAATTAATCCAGGTACCCCTATTCCTACTTTTTTTACTTCTGGATTTTCATGTAACTGAACAGCAATAGCATCCCCTAAACTTTCTACGAAATGTCCAGAAGTTCTCCAGCTTCCTGTATCGTGACTATAAAAATTTGTTATACTACCAGTTTCGGAATTCACAATTCCCATTTTTACGTTTGTACCTCCAATATCTATTCCTAAATACTCTGCTGCCATTATTAAATAAAATAAGATTTTTACAAATATAAATTAAAATAATTAAAATTCCGTATCTAAAATTTCTTCAATAACACCGATTAATTCACTTTTACCTGTTCGTCTTTCTGCAGAAGAAATGAAAAATTCTGGCAAAATTTGCCAATCTGCGGTAAGGGCTTCTCTAAAAGCATTAATGTTTTTTTGACCCTCTAAAGATTTTACTTTGTCAGCTTTCGTAAATACTAGTTTTATAGGTAAATCATTTTCTCCTAGCTTTTTAACAAATTCAATGTCAATTTTTTGGGGTGGGATTCTAATATCTATAAGTACAAAAACATACATAAGATTAGTGCGATTTAAAAGATAATCCCATGTCATTTTTTCCCACTTGGATTTTTCAGAAAGTGGCACTTTGGCGAAACCATAGCCAGGTAAATCTACTAGATACCATTTTTCATCCACTATATAATGATTAATCAATTGAGTTTTTCCAGGAGTTGAAGAGGTTTTAGCAAGATTTTTTATGCCGGTTAGCATATTTATCAAGGAAGATTTACCAACGTTGGATCTCCCAATAAAGGCTACTTCGGCCATATTTGGTTTTGGGCAATTTTCGTAGTTTGCCGAACTTTTTAAAAACTTAGCTTCTTTAATTATCATTGTTGAGATGTACTCTCGTAATTTTAATTGCAATTGGGACATACACCCTGCACCAACATATTTATTTCTTTTCTTTTATATCCAAACGGTAAATCTATGGAAGGAATTAGTACATGATCTAAACAAGTAGTATCCCCACAGCTCGAACATTTAAAATGAACATGGTCGTGATGATGATCTCCACTTTTACAACTTGTATTGCATAATGCGTATTTAATTCCACCCTGATCGTCCAATATTTTATGAATTATTCCTTTATCCACAAACGTTTTTAAGGTGCGATAAATGGTGACACGATCAAAACCTTCCATTAAAACGGTTTCAATATCTCCATGAGACATAGCAGCTGATTTGCCTAAAAAACCATTCAAAATGTTTTCTCGGGTATCTGTATGCCTTAAATCAAATTTTTTAAGAATATTTAGTGACTCATTTCCCATTCTGAAAGCTTTATACTCGTATTTTCGAACTGCATTTTTACCAAATTTGCATATATTCCATCAGTTTTCAAAATCAATTCATCATGATTTCCGCTTTCTGCAATTTCTCCATTTTTCAAAACATATATTTTATCTACATTTCTGATAGTGGCTAATCGGTGAGCAATAACTATGGAAGTTCTGTTTTTCATAAGTTCATTTAAAGCATCTTGTACCAACTTTTCAGATTCAGAATCTAAAGCACTGGTAGCTTCATCCAATAATAAAATAGCAGGATTTTTCAGAATTGCTCTAGCTATGGCTATTCTTTGGCGTTGGCCACCAGAAAGTTTTACTCCTCTTTCTCCAACAATTGTATCAAATCTATCTGGAAATTTCTCAATAAACTCCATTGCGTTTGCTCTTTGGGCGGCTGTTTCTATTTCAGAAAGAGTGGCTGTTGGTTTTCCATAGGCTATATTTTCTAGAATTGTGCCTCCAAACAAAATCACTTCTTGAGGAACGATAGCAATATGTTGACGCAAATCGGTAACATCTTGATTTTTAATATCTTTATTGTCTATTTTGATAACTCCATTTTCAAGTTGGTAAAATTTCATAATCAATTGCACCACGGTAGATTTACCTGCACCTGAAGGACCAACAATAGCAATTTGTTCGCCAGCTTTAATGCAGAAATTTAAATTTTTTAAAACTTCAACATCTTTTCTCGATGGATAACTAAAATTTACATTTTCAAATTCTACACTACCTAATATATTTCCTTCTACAATTTTTTGATTTAGAACTACTTCAGTTTTTTCATTTAATATTTCAAGGATTCTTTCGGATGCACCTACTGTTCGTTGAAGTTGTGCATATAAATCACCTAAACCACTTAAAGAGCCACCAACAAAAATCGTAAGAGTAAGAAAGGTTATTAAATCAGCAATTAAAATTTCATGTGAGATTACTAATTTACCACCAAACCAAATTACTAAGACAATGCCACCAAATAACCCAATTATAAAAAAAGTGATAAAACCGCCTCTTAAAGTAGCGGCTTTTAATGCTAATGTAACAGTTTCTGAAATTGTTTTACGAAATTTTCTTGACTCTAAATTTTCATTCGTAAAGGCCTTTACAATACTAATAGATTGAAGGGTTTCTTCGACTATTACGTTTGATTCTGCCAACTTATCTTGTACTTTTTTTGAAATTACTCGAATATATCTCCCAAAAATTAAGGCGGCAATTACAATTATTGGAAAAGTAGCCAACATAAAAATGGTGAGTTTCCAAGATATATAAATAAGAATACTGATACCAATTATCATAGTGGCTATTTGTCTGAAAAATTCCGCCAAAGTAGTGGATAACACATTTTGAACAGCCGAAATATCGGATGTAATCCTACTCATAAGGTCTCCAACTCTATTGTTTTCAAAAAAAGTTATCGGGGTTGTAATAAATTTATCATATAAAATAGTTCTTAAATCGGCGGCTGTTTTTTCACTAACAATCGAAAAAAAGTATACTCTAAAAAATGAAAATATTCCTTGACAGATTAAAATTATACCAAAAAAAATAGCTACTTGATTGATGGTATAAGCCGATTTGCCTTCCATAACTTTGGTCATTTCGCCGATTAATAGAGGGAAAGCCATAGTAGTGAGTGTGGATAATACTAAAAAGGCCATTCCAATTATAAATACATTTTTATAAGGAAGGGTGTATTTAAACAAGCTTAATGCTTTCTTAAGACCATCTTTACTTAGTTTTTTTTTATCTTGTGGAGAAATTTCTTCCCAAAACCCGCTTTTACCTTTTGCCATAATTTAATCTACTGTCTGTCCTCTATATTTAGAGTCATTAAAAATCTCTAAAGCTTTTGAATTAGCCATTAACTGTTGAAACGTTTGATCTGTTTTTTCAGTTCGGTATTTTTTTACAATTGTCCAGCCAACCCATTGCCCTATTCTACCAGGACAGTTTGGACCTATTTCTATTACATTGGGTCTTTCACCAAAATATTTTTCTTTTTTTGTTGGATTGTTTTCATAAAGTAACTTTTTATCAACAAAATGTGCCCAAATTAAATCTTGAGCATCCCAAGTATCAATTAACTGCGTTTCAGTATATCCAATTATTAATGAATCTGGCGTATCCGGCATAACTGTTTTAGTAAATTCTAATGATTTTCCAAAGAATAACATATCCGCCAAGAAACTTTGGTCTTTTGAATCTATTTTGTTGTAAGAATTGGAAAGGAATCGAACTATGGTTGGTACTATATAAGGAGCTGAGTACCTACGTAAAATATAGTTGGGTTGATTTGGTCTAAACAATGCTTTTTGGCCAATAAACGCCTCTAAAGCTATAATTATTAATGAATCAGATACGAAAATGTCGTTTTCTAAACCTGTAAAAGTGGTCATTATCTTGGGCTCCTTAAAATCTGGATAATAATATTTAATATGTTTAAAAGCAGATTCAAATTGTTGCTTAATTTCGTTCAAATCACCAAAAGTTTGTTGCGTTTGATCGTATAATTTTCGTGTTTCAGGATGACTAGTAAGATAATATAAATGCGAAACAAATGCGGTATCATCAGGAAAAGTACGATAAAGTGATTTCACATATCCTTCGTTTTTTTTCAATAAGTCAGATAATTCAGCTTTACTTTTCACTGCCATTATTTCTCTCTCAAAACGCCTAATTTCCACCTTTATAGGTATATTTGATACTTCTGGAGAGGAATCAGAATCACATGAAACTAGTAAAATACTGAATAAAAATAGTATTGCTATATATTTTTTTTTTGTATGCATTTTAATAAAAAATATTGAGATAGAACGAAAACGCAAAAGTACGAAAATTATGTATTAAAACCTTTATAAGATGGCTAAAAGCTAAGCTGAAAGGCTCAGAAGTAGTATGGCAAATAAACTAAATTATATAAAAAACATTTCATATTCTAAAAACAAAGCCCATTCGTGGAGTTCAGATTTCCAAAAAATATGTGTAAAATGTTTAGATGCAATAAAATTAGCATATTTAAATGGTGCTAAAGGTGCGCCAATAAACGAATAAAAATCTTTTGACCAATCGCTTTCCAAATCTACTTCAATTTTTTGTCTTGGAATTCCCCATTTTAGTAAAGCTATTTCCATTAAAATTCTATTTAGAAATACCTTTTCATTTGATAATTTTATTAAAGTCAATTTTATTAGTTCTGATTTTTTCTGTTCTAATTCCTCTACATTAAATTTTTGCATGAATCGTGCATAATGGTAAAAAATTAAAGGAGAGTTTGCATAATGCCTTGAAATCAGGAAGGGCTTTTTTGAAATATATTCGATTTGGTTGGTGAGATATTGTATACTATTTAAATCTATATTTTCTAGTTTAAATTGATTGTGAAATACAAAATACAAAACATTTAAAATTGCACAAACATCCTGTTCTTTTGGCATCTTTTTCCCGAACCAAGTGTTATAAATTTCACCAGAAGTGGCCTTTTTGTGCCATTTTTCTAAAGGTATTTTATCGGAAAAGTCTTTAAAATGTTCTTTTAATTTAGAGCTTTCGGGCTTTTTTTTCGTAAGATAAATAATTGCAGTGTCATCGATATCGTCGGGTAGGCGAAAATGATCCAGATGATGCATTAGGATTCCAAAAGGAAAGTGTTGGCTTGGCTTAGTATTATAAAAATTATAGGTAGTACTATCGTCTTTGTTTTTATACAGAGGATAGAAACTTTCTATTTTTTCTGAAATTTTTTTTATTCTAACTATATATTTTTCAGGCAAATTTTGGTTTTGAAGAATAAAGTTTACCGTGGCTAGAATAAATATTGAATTGTGTTTTCTTTTAT
>JANNWE010000452.1:0-5154 GCA_031414675.1 Cytophagaceae bacterium | reverse complement strand
TCATTCCATCCGATGATAAATTAGCGCTCATGGGTACTACCATTGAACTTCAAATAGCTAAAGAGACTTTGAGAATAAAAGGAAACGAGATGTCTTAAGATTACTATTTTTTTTAAGTGTTGCTTATTTACTAAAAACAAAATAGAGAAAAAAACACAAGCTGTCGAAATCTATTAATCTGTGAATTATGTAAGTATTGATACAAATTGTGTAATACAATTTTTTAATAAAAGTCTCAATTTTATAGTGTGAACTTAGATTTAAAAATTGAAGCTAGCATGGCAGAAAAACATAGATTTTAATCGTGCTTAGATATTTTCGAAACGTTCTTCATTTTTTGAAGAACGTTTATTTTTTTGATTAATTCATCTTATAAAATACAAATTCATGGCAATAAAATATCCAATTGATGATTCTCATACCATTTCCGTTGAGGATATTTCGAAATCCTTCCAAACCGATGTACAACATGGGCTTAGCATGCAGGAGGCGAATAATCGGAACCTTCAATTTGGCTTGAATAGCTATGAGGCACAGCCACAAAAAAGCGTTTGGATGATAATTTTGGATCAATTCAAAAGCCCGATTGTATATCTTTTGGTCTTTGCGATGGCTGTTTCCATTTTTTTTCAACAGTATATGGAAGCCATCGCTATTGGGGTAGTGATTGTAGTGAATGCATTGATAGGTTTTCTGATGGAAATGCAAGCCTGTAGCTCCATGAATGCCTTGAAAGAAATGGACATAATAAAATCAAAAGTAATAAGGGATGGAAAAAAACACGAAATACCTTCTGAAAAAATAACACCTGGCGATGTGGTTACCCTAGAAGCAGGTGATGTAATTCCTGGTGATGGGCGACTTGTTGAATGTAATCAATTACAATGTGATGAATCTTCATTGACGGGCGAGTCGCTCCCGAGCCTTAAAAATATGGAAACATTATCAAAAGAAACCGTACTTGGCGATCGATTTAACATGATTTTCAAAGGCTCTTCCGTAATGAATGGAAACGGGAAAGCCATCATCACAGGCATAGCTAAAGAGACTGAATTAGGCAAAATCACCTCCTTAGTAGAAATTTCGGTCGATACCAAGACACCCTTGGACAAAAAACTTAATGCCTTAAGTAAAAAACTGATTTGGATTACTTTGCTGATGACTGGTATTTTTGCCATCACGGGTATTATTCAAGGTAAAGAATGGTTTGTGATTCTTGAAACTTCCATCGCCTTATCTGTGGCTGCTTTTCCTGAAGGCCTTCCGATTGTATCTACTGTTGCATTATCATACGGTATGCTGTTAATGGCCAAACGCAATGCGATTGTGAAAAAACTTTCTGCCGTTGAAACCTTAGGCAGCACAAGTGTGATTTTAACCGATAAAACAGGCACACTTACTGAAAACAAAATTTATGTAGATACCTTTTGTTTTCCCGATGAGACTGTAAAAGCAAGTATCGAAAACAATAACCTGGTATTCAAAGACGGAGATATTAAGAGCAAGGGCAATTTTGAAAAACTATTACTAGTTGGGGCTTTATGTAACAATGCTTCTTTAGAGAAAAAAGGGACGAGAGAAAAGGAAATTGGCGACCCTGTTGAAATTGCTCTCCTTCATTTAGCGGATGCATCGGGTAACCCTGTCCATGGGATTAAAAAACAATTTGAGCGAATAGGTGAAGTGCCTTTTGATGCCAATACAAAAATGATGGCGACAATTCATAAAGCCAAAAAGGGAAGTTTTGTGGCAGCCAAAGGTGCAGTAGAGCAATTATTGGAAAAGTGCAATAGAATTCTTTTGGGCGATGCTATTAAAGTAATAAGTAAGGCTTATAAAAAGAAAATACTAGAAGAATCTGAAAACCTTTCAGAGGAAGGGCTAAGGGTACTAGGTTTTGCTTTCAGAGAGGAGGCTGATATAAATAAAGAAAACTATTTGGCTGATTTGGTTTATATAGGCTCAATTGGCTTTTTGGATCCACCCCGATTAGATATAAAAAAAGCCATAATCACTTGTCGTGATGCGGGCATTAAGGTAGTAATGATTACCGGCGACCACGCCAAAACTGCCCTAAATATAGCGAAAAAGGTAGGTTTGGTGGATGAAGGAGAACAAAATGTAATCACTGGCAGTGATTTGCCTGAATCGAAAACGCTTACCAGAGAATGGAAAAGGCGGATACTTTCTTGTGCTGTTTTCGCCCGAACTACCCCGAAACAGAAATTAGACATTGCTGATGTTTTTCAAAAAGCGGGTAATATTGTTGCCATGACGGGTGATGGTGTAAATGACGCTCCAGCCCTAAAAAAAGCCGATGTTGGCATTGCCATGGGTTTACGAGGCACACAAGTGGCAAAAGAAACGGCCAGCATTGTGTTGAAAAACGACTCTTTCACCTCCATTGCTGAAGCTGTAGGACATGGCCGTGAGATTTTTAATAACATCAAAAAATTTGTTATCTATCTGGTTTCTTGCAATTTGAGTGAAATTTTCATTGTAACGGTTTTGGGCTTTTTGGCTCCTGCATCCACTATTTTGCCTTTGCAAATTTTGTTTTTAAATATGGTTACAGACGTCTTCCCAGCTTTGGCTTTGGGCTTAGGAAAGGGTGATAAAACCGTGATGAAAGTACCCCCAAGAGATCCAAAAGAAGACATAGTAACTAATAAGGATTGGATTGCTATCGCCCTTTACTCAGCTATTATAACACTTTCTGTAATGGCTGCCGTATTTTTTTGTAAAGTATTCATCACCTCAGACCATAAAATCCTAAACAATGTTTCGTTTGTAACCTTAGCTCTTGCTCAGTTATTTCATGTTTACAATATGTCTTCCCCGCAATCAAAGTTCTTGATAAATGAAATCACCAAAAATCGTTTTGTTTGGTATGCAACAATTATTTGTTTAAGTCTTATGGCTTTGGTTTTTTTAGTACCGCAAATGCGATTGGTTTTGGGTTTGGTCAGCTTACCTCCCAAAGTTTGGCTGGTAGCAATTGCAGCGAGTTTTATTCCTTTACTAGTGGTACAGGTAAATAAAGCAATAAAAAAAATAGTCTTTTGGTGAGATTTTTTTAAATTACATTTAAAAACAAGAATATCATGTCAAAAATAATAACCCTAACATTTAACCCAGCAATTGATAAAAGTACATCTGTTGATAAGTTGATTCCAGATAAAAAATTGAATTGTGCTTTACCCATTTACGAAGCTGGCGGAGGGGGAATTAACGTGGCACGAGCAATTAATAAACTGGGTGGCGAGGCAGTTGCTTTTTATTTGGCAGGTGGATATACTGGCGTAAAATTTAATGAGTTGCTAATTAATGAAGAAATTAAATCGATGGTGACCAAAACAAAAAATGATACACGAGAAAATTTGGTTGTGGTAGAAGAGATTTCAAATAAACAATACCGATTTGGAATGCCAGGTATGGAAGTTTTCGAACCAGAATGGAAGGCCTTTTTAAAAAGTATTGAGCAAGTGGAAGAGGTAGATTTTATTGTTGCAAGCGGCAGTTTACCCCAAGGAATTCCGAAGGATATTTTTGGTAGGATTGCCTTAATTGCACAAAATAAAAAAGCAAAATTCATAGTAGATACAACTGGCGAAGCTTTGATTAAGGCAGTGGAAGCAGGGGTATATTTGATTAAGCCTAATTTAGGAGAGTTGAGCTCATTGGTTGGAATGGATGAAATAAAAATTGAATCTGTTGGAGAAGTTGCAAGGCAACTCATAGAAAAAGGCAAATGCGAAGTGGCTGTAGTTTCGCTTGGAGCCGATGGGGCAATGTTGGTAACTAAAGATGTGATCCATACAATTATACCCCCAAAAGTAGAAAGAAAAAGTACAGTAGGAGCCGGAGATAGTATGGTGGCAGGCATTGTGTTAAGCTTATCTAAAAGTAATGATTTACTAAAAGCCCTCCAATACGGAGTGGCATGTGGCACGGCTGCCACTATGAATGAAGGCTCTGAACTATGCCGAAAAAAAGATGCAGACCTGCTGTTTGAATTGATTAAAAACCAGATTGTTTAAATTAATAGAATAAAATAATGCTTTCAAATAATTTTGACATACAAGGGTTATCAAAAGCACAAGTGCTTTCTTCAAGAGAAAGATTCGGCAAAAATGCAGTAAATTATAGGCACAAAAGTGTTTTTTGGGAAGCTATAAAGGGTTTTGTTAAAGATCCAATGGTCATCTTATTATTGGTTGCGGCGGTTATTTATTTTGTAAGCGGACAAACCGGAGATGGTATTTTTATGGTTGTTGCAATTATTCTAGTCTCTAGCATCTCATTGTTTCAAGATTCTAGAAGCAAAAATGCTTTGGAGAAATTAAAGGACCTCTCTCAACCCAAATCAAAGGTGATTAGGGATGGGCAAATGGTGGAAATTAACAGCGAAGAGTTGGTTGTTGGTGATAGTTTAATGGTAGAAGAGGGCACCTCCATTTCGGCAGATGGGCTGATAGTGCATTCCAATGATTTTTCAGTGAATGAGTCCATTCTTACCGGCGAATCGTTTGTTGTTGAGAAATATAAAGGCTCAAGCGACAATCTTATTTTTCAAGGAACAGCTGTAGCCACTGGCTTGGCTATTGCTACTATTACTGCCATTGGTAGCAATACCAAATTAGGTAAAATTGGTAAAAGCCTTGAAAGCATAAAAGAAGAAAAAACGCCATTAGAACTTCAAATTGGCAGCTTTGTGAAAAATATGGCATTGATTGGTATAGTAATATTTTTCGTGGTTTGGGGCATAAATTATTTTAATACCCAAAAAATAATGGATAGTCTTCTGAAGGCCCTCACACTTGCAATGAGCATATTACCCCAAGAAATTCCTGTTGCTTTTACCACTTTTATGGCATTGGGGGCATGGCGAATGATGAAAAAAGGAATAGTCGTAAAACAAATGAAAACCGTTGAAACCTTGGGCTCAGCCACCCTAATCTGCACCGATAAAACGGGTACGATTACAGAAAATAAAATGACATTGGCGAAGCTTTTTATATTAAAAACGAATACTATTGTTGAGGCTGAAACCGAAATAAATGAAGAAGAAAAAGCCCTAATTCGCTTCGCGATGTGGGCAAGCGAACCAATCCCCTTTGACCCGATGGAAATTGCTTTGCATACGGCTTATCA
>JANNWE010000451.1:0-17297 GCA_031414675.1 Cytophagaceae bacterium | reverse complement strand
AAATCTGGAGGAAATAGAAATTTTACATCTGGAGACCAATTTATCTGGGCTCATAGACACGTTTCTTGGGATCAATTAGCAAACTGGAGAGACTATACCGACATTCACATTAATCGTGCAGTTGCTGGAAAACTACCTGATACCGACCCCCCTAACTGGCAACATACTTTTTTCACTAATCCCTTCTATTTAAATGAACTTTTGCCAAACAGTAACGATAAAGATAGAATATTAGGAAACATTGCCGTAAATCTAAAAATTACAGATCATTTAAAAGGATTATTTAGAACGGGTACCGATATGTGGACAGACACGAGAATAAATATTGTAAACTTTGAAAGAGTAAGAAATGGAAATAAAACCCCTGGCAGATATTCTGAAGAAGTGCTTAGAAGTCAAGAAACAAACCATGATTTTTTATTAACCTACGATAACATGTTCGGAAAAGTATTTTCTGTGGTGGCATCAGTGGGAGGTGCTCAAAGATTAAATAACTACAAAAGAAATTTTACTAACGTTGCCGAACTAGTGGTGGATGGTGTTTATAATCTTGGAAATTCAAACCCTAGCCAAAATACTGCCGCCAGTTCTATTATCAAATCGCAAGTTCAAAGTTTGTATGGCTCGGCCCAATTTGGATATAAAAATGCATTGTTTTTGGATGTTACTGCTAGAAACGACTGGTCTAGTACATTACCTTCTATCGATCGCTCCTATTTTTATCCTTCGGTTTCTGGAAGTGCGGTTATTACTGATTTAATTTCTTTGCCAAAAACTATCTTAAGTTTTGGAAAAATTAGAGCTTCTTGGGCACAAGTAGGAAATGATGCAGATCCTTATCAACTAGCTCAAACATTTAGAGCTGGGGGTTCATGGAATAGTAACATTCCTCAATACTTTGAAAATCTTACTATTGCTAATTCAACCCTTAAGCCAGAAATAACAACTGGACTGGAGTTTGGAATGGATTTGAGATTTTTTAAGAATAAAGTAGGTTTAGACCTAACTTATTATAACCAAACCACAAGGAACCAGATTCTGGGAGTTGAAATCTCAAAATCTAGCGGATACGATAAAAGAATTCTAAATGCAGGAGAAATAAACAACAAAGGTTTTGAAATTTCTCTTTCTGGAACACCCATTGATTTAAAATCAGGATTTAAATGGGATGTGGCAATAAACTATGCAAGAAACAGAAACTTAGTGGTAGAATTAGCGGAAGGGCTAGATACCTATACTTTGCAAGAAAGAAGGGGATTAATTACAATGGCAAAGGTGGGAGAATCCTATGGCTCTTTATTTGGAATTGGATTCTTAAAATCTCCTGATGGACAAACCGTTTATAGCGGAGGTTTACCTATTGTAGATAGCAAACCAAGAATTTTAGGTAATGTTCAGCCTAAATGGACAGGAGGATTTAGTAATACATTCTCCTATAAAAGATTGGTATTAAGTGCATTAATTGATGCGAAAATTGGAGGGGATTTTTATGATGAAGGCACTGGGACAGCAAGATGGACAGGACAATACGCCGAAACTGCCATCGGAAGAGAGGAAGGTGTAATTGGAAAAGGTGTTATGAATATTGGAACAATAGAAAATCCTATGTATGTGCCAAATGATGTTATTGTAGCCGGGAACTCACTTTATGGCTATAACAATCCAAGAAGATATCATGAAGCTGTAATTTTTGATGGGTCTTGGGTTAAATTAAGAGAGCTATCATTTGGATATAGAATTCCTGAAAAGATAACTCAAAAAATGAAAATACAAAGTGCTAAGTTTTCATTAGTAGGAAGAAATCTAGCTTTCCTATTTAAAAATACACCTCATATTGACCCTGAAGTAGACAGATTTGGAGCAAATTCTCAAGGTTTTGCTTATGGAGAGTTACCAAATTCAAGAAGTTTAGGAGTTAATTTAAATCTAGGATTCTAAAGTCATTTTGAACATTTAAAATTTCATAATCATGAATAATAATAAAAAACTGCTAGTATTTATATTTTTACTTTTAAGTATTTTTTCTTGCACCGGAGATTTTGATAAGTTAAATACTGACCCAAACAATCCAACAAATATAAATCCTCAATACCTCTTGCCTTTTGCAATTGAAAAAACTGTTGACAGATATTGGGGAGGAAACATTCGATTTGAAAGATTAAATATAGATGGAATGATGCTTTGGATGCAATACCTTTCCCGTAATATTTATTCTAATGAAGGCGATAACTATGGAATTACTCCTACCTTCTATAACAACACTTGGAAATCTTTTTACAACGATGGCCTAGTTAATTTCCAAAGAATAATTGAACAATCAAAAACCGAAGGAAATTTACCAAATACCAATTATGAAGGTGTTGCATTAGTAATGCGTTCATGGACATTTATGTTATTAACAGACATTTACGGTCCAATACCGTATACAGAAGCAATTAAAGGAACTGCAAAAGAGCCAATTTACACGCCTGTTTATGATAGTATGGATAAAGTGTATTCAGGTTTAATCAAAGATTTAAAGGAAGCCAATGAAAAATTAAAAGTGGGTGGGCCTTCCATCACAGGTGACATTCTCTATAGTGGCGACATTTTAAAATGGAAAAAATTTGCTAACTCACTAAGAATTAGACTAGCAAATAGACAAGCAGCAAAAAAATCTGTAGAATCAAAGGCAGTTTTCGCCGAAATTCTTGGAAACCCAAATACCTATCCAATTTTCACTTCCAACGCTGACAATGCAGTATTGTTAAGTACCGATTCAAGACCTTCTAATAATGAATGGAATGAGGTTATGATAGTAGGTGGCAGAACAGACTGGAATCTTAGTAAAACTCTCGTGGATAAACTCCAAGGATTAAAAGATACTCGTCTAGCTGTTTTTGGCACGCCAGTTAAGGGAGTTTTTGAAGGAATTCCAAATGGTCTGCCAGACGCCATAGCCACAACCTATTTAAGTTCTGCTGCTACAATAGGAAATTATTTCACAAAAGCTTCAGCACCAAATGTTCTTATGACATTTAGTGAGTTACAATTAAATTTAGCTGAAGCGGCTGTTGATGGTGATATAAGTGGAGATGCCTCCACTTACTTCAAATCAGGAATTACAGCTTCTTTTCAGCAATTTGGAGCAACACTGCCTTCAGATTACTTTACAACTGTGGGAGCAGCTACTAAAGAAAAAATACTTGAGCAGAAGTGGATTGCGCTATTTGGGCAAGGGGTGGAAGCGTGGACAGAATACAGACGAACTGGATTCCCAGTTTTACCTTCAAAAGACACTAGAGCCATATTTGAAAACAATGGAGTTTTACCAACCCGTTTGCCTTATCCTACTACAGAATACTCTTTAAATAAAGCAAAGCTAGATGCGGGTATTTCAATTTTAGGAAAAGACGACATGCAAACAAAACTTTGGTGGTCAGATAAATAATATTAACAAAATTTAAAAAAATATAAATATGAAAAATATTTTTAAAATAGGAATTAGCTTATTAATATCCTTTACTTTTTTTGCTTGTGAAAAACAAGACCCTTTTGTGGATAGAATAATATCCCCATTATTAATAACAATAACTGGTAGCGACGGGATACCTTCTTCAGGATTAACAACTGAACCCTCAGTTACAGCATTAATTGGAATTAATGCAAAAGTAAGTTTACGTTTTTTAGAATTAAATAAAGCTGGCCTTTTAGATTATAAAGTTGGAATTGATTCAATTCCTGCTAAAGGCTTAACTATCGCTTATAAATTACGAAATGGAACAAAAATTAAAGACATTCAAACGAATGAGAAGGGAATAGCGGTATTTGAATCTACTTGGACATCCCTAGGGATTCCAACACCAAAAGCAGGTTCTTCCGTAAAATTAACTGCTACTGGTACTTACAAAGATGTTACATTTTCAAAATATTTTACAATCACAGGCAAATAATTATTAAAATTTAATCTTAAAAATCATGAACGAAAAATTGAACAGAAGAAATTTATTGAGAAAAGGTTTATTCACAATAAGTGGTCTAGGCTTAGCTCCCCACCTTATCCAAGGGGCTTTTGCAAGTACTCCCATGCAAATAGATGCTCAAAATCGCATTATTTATAGTCCATTTGTTAAAGAGCACTTTATCAAAGAATCTTTTAATCTTGCGGCAATAAAAGCTAAATTAAATGCAAATGAAAACCCTTATGGCCCTCCTATGACTGCTCAGAAGGCTATAATTAATTCTGTTGGAGGTGGCAATAGATATGCTTGGAAAGAAATGTCTGATTTGATAGAAAAAATCTGCAAGAAAGAAGGCGTTACTCCAGACCACATAATGATGGGCCCTGGTTCTTCTGATTTATTAGAAAAAGTAGCTATTGTATTATTTATGAAAGGCGGCAATATTGTTTCCGCTGACCCCACTTATATGTCTTTAATAAAAGTCGCAGAATCTGTAGGAGCTACTTGGAAACCAGTTCCATGCAAAAGCGACTGGTCGCATGATTTAAAAGCGATGGAAGCCGCCATTGACAAAGATACTAAAATGGTTTATATCTGTAATCCAAACAATCCGACAGGTAGTATTACAGCTGCTTCAGAATTATTCGACTTTTGTTCGAGAGTTTCAGAAAAAGTACCGATTTTTATAGATGAAGCTTATCTAGAATTGGCTGCCGGCAAAGGTACTGAATCTATGGTTTCACTGTTAAGCAAAAAGAAAAATGTAATTATTGCTCGTACATTTTCCAAAGTAATGGGGATGGCAGGAATAAGAGTAGGATACATTGCCGCATTGCCAAGTTTTATTGAAACCATCGGTAAAATTACTAGGGGAGGCATGGGAATTTCTTTAACTTCTATTTTAGGAGCAACCGCTGCAATTGAAGATATGGAGTTTCAAGAAATGACTATTAAGTTAAATGCAGAAGTCAAAGAATATACCTGTGGGGAATTAGAAAAAATGGGGTATTCTTACATCCCTTCTTTTACTAATTTTATTCTTTTCCCAATTAAAATGGATGGTAAAATGATGTTGAAGAAAATGATGGATAAAGGTGTCGGGGTGAGGTCTTTTGATATTGCTGGTAAAACTTATTGTAGAGTAAGTTTAGGAACAATGGAAGAAATGAAATTATTCACTAAATCGTTTGCTGAAATTAGTTAATTAATAATAGTTGGGTGTCAGTTTTAAAATTGACATCCATTTTTTTTAAATTTTAAATGTGAGAAAGGATGAATGAGGCACTACAAAAATCAATAACGCTTTTATTACTAATTGGTCTTGGACTATTTTTAAGATCTAAATACAAAAATAAGGAAATGGTGAACGGATTGAAAGAAATGGTATTAACTGTTGCTTTGCCCTCTACTATTTTTATAGCTCTAATGAAAATACCATTAGATTCCACTTTAGCAATGGTTCCGTTTTTTACAATTCTCTTTAACTTTTTTATTTTCTTTAGTATTCCTCCAGTTCTGGGTTTTTTTACTATTGAAAAAGATAGTGCAACGGGTAGAACAATTCAAATGCTGATGCCTTCTTTAGCCCCAGGCCTATCTTGTTTTCCATTCATTGCGGAGTTTTTAGGAGAAAAAAGTTTGGCTATGGCGGCAATGGCAGATGTTGGAAACAAATTTTTTGTCTTAATCTTTCTTTACATCATAGCTTTAAATATGTTTTTAAAACTCAATATCAGTGAAAAGTCAAATCTGGGAAGCAAAATTAAAAGTCTACTTTTAAGCTTAATCAAAGAGCCAATCAATACCATAATGATAGTTGCTATAACATTATTATGTTTTGGTGTTAGTTATAAAGCATTGCCTACTTTAATTACCGATATTTTTGATAAAACTAGTGCAATGATGACGCCCTTAATTTTGATATTTATTGGATTAGCTGTGGAAATAAAACAAAAGAAAAAAAGAATAATTATTTCTCTTCTCTTTTTTAGAGCTGGGCTTAGTATGTTGTTTAGTGGATTAATGCTATCCATTTTAAACGTAACAGATCCAATTTTAATGCTTCTTGGCTTGGTAATTCCGCTGAGTTCTGCCAGTTTTTGGCCATTTGCCCATATTGCTGCATTTAACAAAAAAGAAGATTATCTAAATATTAGCAAAGAAAAAAGAACCTTTAATACAGAATTTGCTATATTAATTTTGGCAATCTCTTTGCCTTTTTCTTCTCTTATGATACTTAGCATACTTTCTGCTGGCACTTTCTTTGCAAATGTAAAAATGATGTTTTTAGGTGGATTAATCTTTGTTGCAATTAGTGTAATACCAGTTTTTATTAATAAACTATCCGTTCGCTATTTTAACCCTTTAGCCAAAAATTAAAAAAAATCCACATTATCTGTTTTGGTTTAATACTATTAATTATGAATTTTATACCCTTTGGCCTTTGGGCTTAGGGTATTTTTTTTATCAACAAAAATAGTATTAATAATGCCAGGACTTCTAATCTCAATATAAAAGAAGAACAAAGAAGAAATTGACAATTAAATGAAAAATTTACCCAATTGTGGTGTTTTATTAGGATTAGATCACAGGTATGAAATTACAAATTATCCTTAATAATTTGAACAGTTCTACCCTTCTCAATTGTTTTGGTTCTTTCCAATTCTTTTTGGTAGTTTATTCCATAAGATGTAGGTTGATTTACGTTTGAGAGGCTATTTTTTTCTAAACTATTTTCACATTGCTTTATTAATGAAAACACCATTTCATCCCTTAGGCCTTCTTTAATAGCTAGGTTATATAGTTGCACCGCTCTTGACAAATAATCGGCTGTACCTTCTTTTGTAGTTTGTTTAAAGGCGAACCTTTGTAATTCTGAAGCTTGTTCTAAAGTAATTCTAGGTAAGAGACCCCTATTTGGGTCATAAGGATTTAAAGTAATTAAATCTGATAGATTTTGTTTCGCTATCTCGTATCTTCTAATTGCTCGGTAATCCTCTGTTTTTTTCCAAAGATACATAGCTTTGGAACTATTTTTTATTTGATTATCAATTTCAACGTTACCTTGAAATTCTGAGACTTTGGCTAAATCCCGATATAAAAAAAAAGCATCCCAATATCTTCCCGCTTTAAAATAATTATCAGCATCCTCTTTAAGGTACATTTGCGATTGGCCTAAGGCAATTTGGGCAATTCCAAGAAATACAAAAATTGATATTAACTTAAATTTCATTTATTTATAACATTAAAAAATATAGTTAGAATAAAAATTTCAATAATGCTGCCAATTTTAATATTCAAACGATTTAATTTGTAAATTATTGAAAAATAAATAAAATTTTGGGGTTGGGGCTACAAATTTATTTGAGAATTTGAAATTTAAACAATTAAATTCTTTTGGAAAACTTTAAAGATTTTTTCATTACTTATCTAAATGCACAAAACCTTGCCTTTGAAATCGAAGAAAATGACTTTCTTTCTTTTGTTTTTAAGGAAAAAAAAATTATTATTTATTATTTTCTTGAAAAATCAGACGCTAAATCTCTGCCAAATCATAAACTAGGTTATACTAAAATAAATATTTGGGAGGACTTTTGGCTCAATTCCAAGGACATAGTTATGTCTAGAGTGAATTCTTTATTTGGTCTAAATCATAGAATTCCTGCACGAGTTTGTAGAATAAAAAGGATAGAAAAAAAAGAGGCGGAAATTTTTTTAAACCAAAACCACCTTCAAAAATTTGTTAAAGCTAAATTAAAATACGGGCTGTTTCTGCCAATAAAATATTTCAGACTTTTACCGGATTCATTTGAGAAAATAAGTGAAAATGAACGATTGATTGGAGTAATGACTTTTTCTAATCCTAAAAATTATTATTTTGAAAATAACACAATTGCGTCTTTTGAACTAGTTAGATTTGCAACGCTAATTAATTTTAATATTCAGGGAGCTTTTACTAAGTTTTTAAAGCATTTTATTCAAGACAAAAACCCTGGGAATATTATGACTTATATTGACAAAGATTGGTCTGATGGCTTAAATTTTCATAAATTTGGATTTGAAATTGTAAGTGAAACACAAGCCCTGTTCTACGAACTTGATGAAAATGGAGAGAGAAAACTAAGCGTAGAAAAAAACGATTGGAAAGTGAAAAATAGTGGGAGTTTTAAATTTATTCTTAGTGATTTTGAACGATACAAAAAGTGATTTAATTGTAATTCTTGGACCCACCGCGAGTGGGAAAACTCAACTTGCAGCCCATCTCGCTAAGGCATTATATGGTGAAATAATAAGTGCGGATAGCAGACAAGTGTATATGGGAATGGATATTGGTACTGGAAAAGATTTAAATGAATATACCATTGATAATGAAACAATTGAAGTGCATTTAATTAATAACAAAAAAGCGGGAGAAAAATATAACATTGCTGAATTTCAACAAGATTTTCTTAATTCATATGATAGAATCCAAGAAAAGTCAAAAACACCTATTTTATGCGGAGGCTCTGGACTATATTTACAAAGTGTATTACAAGATTTTTGGCAAACGCAAATTCCTAATAATGAGCCTTTAAGAGAATACTTGTCATTACTAAATAAAGATGAAATCATAGAAAAAGTAGAAAAACATACTTCAAATCTTTTTTTTGATAAATCATCGAAAAAGAGAATGATTAGGGGTTTAGAAATTCTTGAATACTTGAAAGAAAATACTGATTTTATTCCAAAACGTAAAAAAGAAATACCTTTTAAAATTTATGGATTAAATCCTTCTTTACAGAATAGAAGAATTAATATTTCAAAAAGATTAAAAGAAAGATTAGAAAACAATGCCTTGATTGATGAAGTAAAAACACTTTTATATGATGGAGTACCCTCGGAAACTTTAAACTACTATGGTTTAGAGTACAAATATGTTACGTCCTACATTTTAGGAGAACTAAATTATAGTCAAATGTATTCTAAACTTGAAACCGAAATTCATAGATTTGCCAAACGTCAAATGACTTTTTTTAGAAGTATGGAAAAAAAAGGTTTTGAAATTGATTGGATTCCAGAAAGTTATGATTTAGGCCAAAAGCTAAACTACATTTTAAAAAAAACACAAAATAAATGAGCGTTTTAAGACTTATACTATTTCTATTATTTATTATTCAAAACTTAGCAATTGCTCAAACCAAAGCATTGCTAATTTCAAATAAAACTGAAATTGACAGTTTAAATCTAAAAATACAATGGGAAGGATTGCAAAAATTAGCAGAAAAGTATAATCTAATTCTAGATATCACTTTATCTCTTGACGATATTAATTTCAAAAAATTAAGTAACTATAATTCTTTGGTTTTCTACCAATTCGATATTAATGCGCTAAGCCTTCAACAAAGTAGCGACATTATAGCATTTTTCAAATCTGGTGGTGGAGTATGCGGTATTCACGATATTTTTCCCACCAAAAGTAAATGGCTGTGGTTTGATAAAATATTTGAAAATAAAATCGGAATTGATCAATTCATAATTCCTATTGATATACTTTCGGTGCTAACCATAGGAAAAATAGATTTGCCACCGCTTTGGAAAATCACTGACCAAAAAGTAAATTTTAAAGAAATTCCGAAAAACAAAAAAACAGTTTTAATGAACCTTGGCAGCAGCCCAATTGCCTGGATAGGAAAAACTGAATTCGAAAATTATTGTTTCTTTTCCTCTTTAGGGGGAAACAAAGACCTATTCCAAAATCCCACTTTTCAAAAGCATATTATTGGTGGAATTCTGGAAGTTTCTAAAACCTTAAAAATAGATTCTTTAAAATTTGATATTCTCCCGAATATTAACCAATTTTTGGCAAAAACCTTAGATTCAAGCGTTCAAAATGCCAACTATATTTTGCAAATTTCGCCTACTTCAATTTTAATTAAAACCGATAGTGGACAATTGTTTAGGTATAATCCCACTCAAAAAAGTACAGTTTTATTAGGTACATTTAGCCAATTTGAAAAGTCCCTGAGTTTCAAACCTGACCCTGAATTCGAACAAAATGGTATTATTTATTTCTTTTTAAGAAAAGAAGACAATAAATACCTAACAAAACGATTTAAGTTAATTGAAAATAGTTTAACATTCGATGACTTTGAAATTGAATCCTCTTCACCAAATAGTAATACATTTCAATTTATAAAACCTGAAAAAGAAATTGACGATTATTCTTTACCCAAATATTACCACAATAAAGTATTCAAACTTGACACTAATCAAGCCCTTTTAATTGAATCTTTAAATGAAGACTCAGATGTGATTGAAAATGAACCATTTGTGTTAGACTTTAACTCCATGCCAATAAAATCCTTTTGTTTTAATTCAAACCAAGAACTTTTGATTTTAATGGATGGAAAATTAAAAACTATATTATTCAACAATAAACAAGAGTTCCCTCCTACTGCCAATTTCGTTTATAAATCATTGAAATATAAAGTTACATTTAGTGCAGAAAACATCAAAAAAGACAACACGTATACATGGCAAATTTCAGGTAAAACTATAATTAATCCAGAAATAAATTATGATTTTAAAAAACCTGGAAATTATCTAATAACCTTAGAAGTCACACAGTTAAATGGCAAAAAAGATAAAATTGTAAAATCAATTAAACTTTAAGTATTAACTATTTAAGATAAATATTTTCTATAATATTCTTTTATTTCCAATGAAGGTACACTTCCTTTCAAAAACATCCGCATGGCATTTAAATTAGCTATTTGAACTTTTAAATAACTATTATTATGGTATTTTCTGTTAGAAACTAATACATAATTTTTAACTATTTTAAATTTAAACTTCTCCTTAGCTCTTCGAATTAAATCATATTCCTCCATAATCTCAAAAGTTTCATTGTAACCATTTAAGAGCTCAAAACTACTTTTGTTAATAAATAACGTTTGATCACCTCCCCTGCACCATAAAAATGGCAATCGAGCAACAAAACTATTTACTTTCAATAAAATATTTTCCGAAATAAACTTGAATCTAAAACATCCTAAATGATAGGAATCATTTATGGCTTTAAGGATTTCAAAATCAAAATTAAACGGTAATATCACATCTGCATGTACAAAATACAAAACATCACCTTTAGCAAACCTTGCTCCAAAATTCATTTGTTTTGCTCTACCCGATACCGAACTAACATTGTATTTAACGTCATAATCAACCAAAATTTCAGATAAATTATCATTTGATAAAGGAGAATCAACTATTATTACTTCACAAATATTTTTATTTCCATTATTTCTTAATGACTTAAGTAATGGTAAAATATTATTTTTTTCATTATAAGTAGGAATAATTATGCTAATTTTCATAATTGAAATGTAAATAAATTTAATCAAATTTAAAAAGAATAATCGGGTTTGAATATTCAATATTTTTAAAATACGAATTTTTCAAAAAAAAAGTTGAAATGAAAATCTTAAATGCTTCTCAAATACGAAAATTGGACGAATACACTATAACTCATGAACACATAACTTCATTAAACCTAATGGAAAGGGCTTCTAGTGCTTTTGTGAAGAGTTTTATTGAGAAATTCAATATAGATTCTGAAGTTTTCATACTGTGCGGCACAGGAAATAATGGGGGCGATGGCTTAGCAATTGCTCGTTTGTTAGACCAAAAGCTTTACAGTATTAACGTCTATATAATTGGGGAAACAGAAAATGGAACATTGGATTTTAAAACAAATATGGAAAGGTTAAAAAACCAAATAACCGTTAATCAATTAAAGAATAGTGCAGCATTACAACTTCCTCAAAAAGCTGAAATCGTAATTATTGATGCCATTTTTGGCTCAGGTCTCAATAGAGAAATTAGTGGACTTGTGGCAGAAGTTATTGAAAAAATAAATAAATATCCTATAGTTTCTGTTGATGTTCCTTCTGGACTGTATGCTGACAAAACAACCATAAATAAAAATATAGTAAAAGCTCAACACACTATAAGTTTTCAATTACCTAAACTGGCATTTCTTCAACCAGAAAATGAAGAATATGTTGGAAATTGGGAGCTTGTAGCTATAGGATTGTCCCAAGAATTTATAAATAAAGAAGTTTGTAATTATTATTATACTGAAAACAAAGAAATTAAACCTCAAATAAGAAAACAATTCTCTCATAAAGGCACTTTTGGACATGCATTTTTGGTAGCAGGAAGCTACGGAATGATGGGTGCAGCAATTTTGGCATCGAAAGCTTGCTTACGGTCTGGAATTGGAAAAATCACAATTCATACGCCTAAATTGGGAATTGAAATTATGCAAATTGCAGTTCCAGAAGCAATAATAGATGAAAGCCTAAGCGAAAAGAATTTCTCTGGAAATTGGAATTTAGAAAAATTCGATGCTATTGGAATTGGTCCAGGCATCGGTTTAAAAAATTTAGATGGCTTTATTTCTTTATTAAAAGCCTCAAAAAATAAAAAAATTGTTTTAGATGCTGACGCCATTACTATGCTTGGAAATCAACCCGAATTATTAAAGTTTGTTACCGAAAAAACCATTCTTACTCCTCACCCTAAAGAATTTAAAACACTGATTGGTAAAAACTGGAAAAATGATTTTGAAAAATTAGAAATTTTGAGGGAATTCTGTATAAAACATAAAGTGATTGTTTGTTTGAAAGGAAAAAATACAGCAGTAGCTTTGTCAGACGGAAGCATTCATTTCAATTCTACTGGAAACTCTGGGATGGCTACGGCGGGCAGCGGTGATGTTTTGACTGGCATAATTTTGGGATTTTTGGCTCAAGGCTATAGTCAAGAACAAGCCGCTATCCAAGGGGTATTTGAACATGGCTTAGCAGGAGAAAGAGCATCAAAAATTCGTTCCGAAAGGGCAGTTATTGCTAGTGATGTAGTGGAAAATATTAAATAAATATGTTGAAAAAAGTTCATCACGTGGCCATTATTTGTTCAAATTACGAAAAATCAAAAGATTTTTATGTGAATATTTTAGGCTTTGAAATCTATGCAGAGGTTTATAGAGAAGCAAGAGATTCTTATAAATTAGATTTGGCCTTAAATGGCAATTATATCATTGAGCTTTTCTCTTTCCCAAATCCTCCGGCGAGAGCTAGCCGACCCGAAGCTTGCGGACTTCGGCATTTAGCTTTTGAAGTGGAGGATGTTGAAAAAACTAAATTAGAACTTGAGATCAAAGGCATAATTTCAGAACCCATAAGAATCGACGAATTAACCAATAAGAAATTTACTTTTTTCGAAGATCCCGATGGTTTGCCTTTGGAGATTTATGAGGAAACAAAATAACGTAAAAACTAATGATAATAAACTTACATAACATTGACTCCCCTTCCCTACTCATCTTTAAAGAAAAAGTAGAAAGAAATATAGATAAAATGATTGCAATTGCCGGTGGAGACACAAGTAGACTTATGCCACACATTAAAACCAATAAAATGGAAAATATTGTGAAGATGATGATCTCCAAAGGTATAAAACAGTTCAAAAGTGCAACCATTGCCGAAGCAGAACTTGCTGCAAGTGCTGGTGCAGAAAAAGTGATAATAGCTCATCAATTACTTGGACCAAAAATAGAAAGATTGCTTAATTTGATTGAAAAATTTCCAAATACGAAATTTGCTTCTTTAGCCGACTGCAATTCAGTAATTGATGAAATTTCACAGAAATTTGCTTCTAAAAACCGAATAGCAGAAGTCTATTATGACATAAACAATGGCATGGACAGGTCGGGGCACGAAATAAACGAAAGTCTTGAAAACGACTTACTTTACACCTTTTCCAAACCAAATATTAAACTTTCTGGATTACATGTATATGACGGACACATTCGTGACGATGCTTTTGGTGACCGAAAATCAAAAATTGAGCAAGGAATGCTACAAGTTTATGCCTTAGTGCAAAAGCTAGGGGCAAGAGTTGGCACTCTAGAAATTATAGCGGGTGGCACACCGGCTTTTACTTCGCATGCATCAGAAATCAGTCGCCTTCTAAGCCCAGGGACTTGTGTATTATGGGATTGGGGTTATAGTGATAAATTTGCAGAACAAAACTTTGAATTTGCGGCCTTAGTTATGATGAGAATTATATCGAAACCCAAAAGAGGAATTTTAACCACAGATATGGGACATAAAGCCGTTGCATCTGAAAATCCAATAGATAAACGCATCCGCTTTCTGAACCATGAGGACTTAAAATTGGTTTCTCAAAGTGAAGAACATGGAGTAGTAGAAACCGAAAATTGGGACAATTACAAAGTGGGTGACATTCTATTGGGAGTCCCTTATCATGTTTGTCCTACGGTAAATCTTTATGATGAAGCCCAAATAATTGAAGGCGAAAAATGGATAGGAACTTGGAAAATAGAAGGTAGAAAAAGAAAAATAACAGTATGATAGGAATTTCTAAAGATAATAAATTAAAAAAATTGTTTGTTGTAGGTGACAAAGTTTTAATAAAACCTAAAAACCCAAAAGATAAAACAAATACCGGTTTGTATTTGCCACCCACTGTAACCGAAAAAGAAGATGTGCAATCTGGCTATATTGTTAAAGTTGGCCCAGGTTACCCATTACCTATCAATAGAGAAGAAGAACCTTGGAAAAACACAGAAGAGAAAGTTAAATATATGCCTCTGCAAGCCGAAGAAGGAGATTTGGCCATTTATTTGCAAAGACATGCAATTGAAATTCAATATGAAGGCGAAAAGTACGTAATAATTCCTCAGGCTTCTATCCTACTTTTAGAAAGATCTGAAGATCTGTACTAAACTGAAAATCTATTCGTAAAAAGTCATTTTCTCTTCAACGCCAAATCCATTTCTTCTAAAAGGTTGTTAATGGGAGTTGCCCCTTCAAGCCTTATTTTCACTATTCCTTGGGAATCAATAATGATATAAGTGGGATAAGAATCTACACGATATTGGGTACAAATAGACCTACTTTCTGGCAAATCCACATTAACCTTAATGGCTACAAATTTAGTTTTTAGCATATCTATGAATCCTTTTTCAACAAAAACAGTCTTTTCCATGTATTTACAAGGTCCGCACCAATCTGCATAAAAATCAATAAAAATTAGCTTTTTACTTTTTGAAACAACACTTTTTATTTTTTCAAATTCAGAAGATTGGTATCTTTTAAACAAACTGTCTCCAACTACCTCATCTTTTTCATAACCGTTATGGCATCTTAAAGAATAAGCAGAAAAAGAAATAATTTGAAATATAATAATACACAAAAGTGTTTGCCTGAATTTATAAATAAACCTAATTTTCATTCGTTGACAAAATTTATTATCTGAAAGGAGAAAATCTCAAAAAAGTTTTAGTAAAAGAATAATTACTGTTAGAAAACCAATTAAAATCCTAAAATATATTAAAAATTGACCCAAATATAAACACATTCTATCTACTTTTGTTGTTCAATTAGAATAGAATCAAAATCAAATGTTTAGAACATCTCTTGGTATAATAGGTCATTATTCAGTAATCTTAGCTTTCGTTTCCGCTTTAGTGGCAACCTACACGTATTGGAAAGCTTCATTAGATAAAACATCAGACAAAAAATATTGGTTAAAAATTTCAAGATTTTCTTTTGGTATTCATGCCATTGGAATTTTGGCCATTGTTATTTCGCTTTTCACAATTATATTCAATAAATATTTTGAGTATCATTATGCATGGGACAACGCCTCTTTAAGTCTCCCATTAGGTTACGCCATTTCTTGTTTTTGGCAAGACCAAGAAGGCAGTTTCCTACTTTGGATGTTTTGGAATGTTGTTTTAGGTATAATTTTGATTGTTTGGTTTAAAAGAAAGAAAAAACAATTTAGTCATTACGAAGCACCAATGATGACTGTTTTTTCTGCCGTTCAAGTCTTTTTAAGTTCTATGATTTTAGGAGTAGTTATTTACGGCGAATTTAAACTTGGTAGTTCTCCATTTTTACTTTTAAGAGAATCTATGCCCAATTTGCCAGTTTGGAAATCAGATCCAAACTTTATTCCTAAAGATGGAAATGGGCTTAATCCCCTACTTCAAAATTATTGGATGGTTATTCACCCTCCAACTTTATTCTTAGGTTTTGCAACTACTCTCATTCCTTTTGCTTTTGCTATAGCCGCTCTATGGAAAAAACAATATTCAGAATGGGTAAAAGTTGCCCTTCCATGGACCTTAGTTTCAGCAGTAATACTTGGAACTGGCATTATGATGGGTGCTATTTGGGCTTATGAAACTCTTAATTTTGGCGGGTATTGGAATTGGGATCCGGTTGAGAATGCAGTTTATGTACCTTGGTTGGTTTTAGTCGCTAGTTTTCATACCATGATTTTAGCTAGAAAAAGCTCTACGGCATTAAAATATACCTATATCTTGGTTATTGCTCAATTTGTACTCATACTATATTCAACATTTTTAACCAGGAGCGGTATCTTGGGAAATTCTTCTGTACACTCATTTACCGATTTGGGACTTTCTGGTCAATTGCTAATTTATCTTTTGTTTTTTCTAATAGTCTCAATTATTATTTTAACTATCAGATGGAAATCTCTTCCCAGCGATGCAAAAGAAGTATCTACTTTTTCACCTGACTTTTGGGTTTTTATAGGTGTTACTTTACTATGTTTAGCCGCATTTCAAGTCACTGTCACTACATCAATTCCAGTATACAACAGTATCGCCAAAATATTCAACTTTAAACTCAATATGGCCATGCCTTCCGAGCCATTAAAACATTACACCGTATTTCAAATGTGGCTTTTTATAGGTATCACTATTTTAAGCGGCGTTGCTCAATATTTTTGGTGGAAAAAAGTAAAAACATTTAATCAGCTAATAAATCCTTTAATTGTAGCTCTTTTGCTTTCCGCAATTTCAATCACTTTATCTGGAGTTAACAATTGGAAATACATCATTCTTTTAACAGCAGGAATATTTTCTGTTGTGGCTAATGGTTCCATTTTACTTGAAATAGTAAAAGGAAATTTTAAAGTAGCGGGTGGGGCAGTCACACATATTGGTGTAGCGTTAATGTTGATAGGCATCATGTATTCTTCCGCTTATGAAAAAGTAATTTCATTAAATATAAGAGATGAAAAGATATTCAAAACTGAGAAAGATAATAAGGAAAATGTTTTGCTTTATTTGAATAGACCAATAGAAATAAAAGATTTTTCTTTAAACTATACAGGTGAATTTTTAGACGTAAGAAATGTGCCAGGCTATATAGAAAAGAAATTTATTCAAGCATTGCCAGCTAACGAATACCAAGGAATAGCAAAAGCCGACATTATTGATGGAGAAAAAATCTACGCTAAAAAAGGAGATACCGT
>JANNWE010000450.1:0-16331 GCA_031414675.1 Cytophagaceae bacterium | reverse complement strand
TTTAGAATTAAAATACTTATCGCACGACCAAGCCATAATTGAAGCTTATATAAATGATCCATTAGTACATAACTTAGTTTCAGCAGAAGTTGGAATGGGAATATTAGAATGGGGAAATTGGTTAGAAAAAAATGTTTCTACCGCAGAATTACCCGTATTAATTATGCATGGTTCTGAAGACAAACTCACTAATTATGAAGCGAGCAAAGCATTCGCTAATAAATTCAGAGGCGATGTAACTTTTAAAAATTGGGATGGTATGTATCATGAAATTCATAACGAAATAGAAATAGAGCGGGTTTTGAATTATACGTTAGATTGGATAAATAGCAAATAGCTTTATGGGTAAACCCTACCTAATTTATCAACAATAGCCTTTCTTAATGCCAAAATATCAATAATTCCACTTTGCCTATACACTATTTTCCCCGCAGGGTCTATTAAAATTGTATAAGGCAATGCACCTTGCCATTGTTTATCAGTGACTTCAATTAGCTCATATTTGTCTTGATCCGAATATATATAATTTTTATTGCTTGCCATCTTCTTTTTCAAAAATTGCAAAGCCTTTTGGGTAGATTTTTCTGAATCTAGTGAAATTGAAACAAAATCAAATTCCCTGTTTCTGTACATTTTATCAGATTCTATCAAACTCGAAAATTCAGTTACACAAGGGCCACACCATAAAGCCCAAAAATTAATTAATCTATATTTATCATTTGTATTCTTTACTAATTCTTTAATTTTTTCCAGATTAGCTTTTTCTAAAGTTACTTCTTCAGTTTTCCAAGACTCCACTTCTTTAGTTTTCCATTCTATTTTCGATTTCCATTTAATAGAGCAACCAAAGGTTTTTGTTGTAGCAATAGAAACTGGCTTATTTAGCAATAATTCTTTTAATGCATTTTCTAAGTCAAATACGGTGGCTTTCCCTATATGTTCTTCATTATCAATTCTTCCTACATACCTAAGTATTCTACTTTTATCGAAAACATATGCATGTGGAGTGGTGGTAGGGCCATAAGCTGTAGTTACCGCCTGTGTTCCGCCATCATATAAATAGGGGAAATTGTATGATTTATCTTTCGCTCTTATTTTCATTTCTTCAAAACTATCATTAAGATCAGAAAAACCCAACTCATCAAATCTTACTGCTCTATCCGCATTTGGGCTTATTACCACCACTTGGACTCCTTCTTTTTTATATTTATTTTGAATAGCAATTATCCTGTCTTCATAAGCCTGGGCGGTTGGACAATGATTACAAGAAAAAATTATTACTAGTAATTTTGAAGATTTCCAGCTATCTAGAGTATAAAATTTACCATCTGTACCTCTCAAAGAAAAATTGGGTGCTTTTGATCCAATGCTTAAAGTTGGAGAATCTTCTGCTTTAGAATTTGTAAAAAAAAGAACAATCAAAGAAAGCAATAGGCATAATTTTCTCATAATTAGGGTCTTAATTTATTAATCAAATTTAAGAAAAAATGGAAAGAAACAGTAATAAATATTTACTTTTGCAAAAAAAAACTTTTGAATACTTCACTAAACATCAAAGAAAACAAAACTGCAATTTCCTGGATACTTCTACTTTTTCTTGCTTTATGTTGGGGTTTTTCTTTTATTTTAGTAAAAAAAGTCGTAACCCATTTTTCGGCTCTGGAATTAGGGGCTGGAAGGATTTTTATTGCAAGCCTAGCATTATTACCATGGGCTATTAAATATTATAAACAATTTCCTAGAGATAATTTCAAATCTTTGGCTTTGTCGGGCTTGTTGGGATATTTAATTCCAGCCATAATTTTTGGCTTTGTAGGAAGTAGATTAAATAGCTCACTGTCAGGAACATTAAACTCCACAACCCCGCTTTTCGTTCTAATAATTGGAGCCCTATTTTTTGGAAAAAAAATTGAAAATTTTCAAATTTTTGGATTACTTATCGCATTTATAGGTAGTCTAATGTTGATATTAAGTGGTGGAAACAACCAATTGAACTTTAATAATCCTTACGTAATTATTGTCGTGTTGGCTACAATAATGTACGGTATAAATGTAAATATTATTGGCAAACATCTATCAGAAGTAAAACCAATTATTATAAGCGCATATTCCTTATTATTTGTAGGTATTATTTCGTTTTTTTGTCTTTTATTTACAGATTTTTTCTCAAAAATATTTCTTCCAGAAAATTTAGAATTATTACTTTATTTTTTAATTTTGGGTGCTATTAACTCTGGTTTGGCGGCCGTTTTATTTAATTATATTTTACAAATTTCAAGTCCTGTGTTTGCTTCTTCTGTTACTTATCTTATTCCAGTTGTTGCTACTTTCGCCGGATTGTTTGATGGAGAAAAAATTGGATTATGGTATTATTTGGGTATGGCTTTTATTCTGGTTGGTATTTACCTTCTTAATAAAAAAGCAAAAATTGCTATCATAAAGGATTAATATTTTTAAGATTTTCAGATTATATTTGCATAAAATCATAACACATGTCATTAAAATATACGCGTATACTTCTTAAACTAAGTGGGGAAGCCTTAAATGGTGGAGATAAAAGCCAAATTATCAACTCCGATATTTTAGAACAATATGCAAAAGAAATTAAAACTGTAGTGGATTTGGGGGTGGAAGTCGCAATTGTAATTGGAGGTGGAAATATTTTTAGAGGTGCATCTTTAAAATCTGGAATTGATAGATCTCAAGGCGATTATATGGGTATGTTGGCTACTGTGATAAATGGAATTGCCATCCAAAGTGCTTTAGAAGCGGAGGGAATGAAAACACGATTACTTTCAGCCATAAAAATGGAGCAAATTGCAGAACCATTTATTAGAAGAAGAGCAATTAGACATTTAGAGAAAGGTAGAATCGTAATTTTTGGTGCAGGAACTGGAAACCCATATTTTTCAACCGATTCAGGCGGTGCATTAAGAGCTGTAGAAATAGATGCCAATGTTTTGTTGAAGGGAACCAATGTGGATGGCGTTTATAACGATGACCCACGCAAGAACCCTGAGGCAACAAAATTTGATGAAATTTCGTTTGACGATGTGATAAGCAAAGGTTTAAAAGTAATGGACATGACTGCTTTTACCTTGTGCAAAGAAAATAAATTGCCAATTATAGTTTTTGATATGAACAAATCTGGAAATTTATTAAAACTTGTACAAGGAGAAAGAATTGGAACTTTGGTAAAATAAAATTAAAAAAAATATTGCGTTAATTGTATAATGGAAGAGATTGATTTATTATTAGATATGGCTCAAGACGGGATGGAAAGAGCCTTGAAACATACACAAATAGAACTTTCAAAAATTAGAGCAGGAAAAGCTAATTCTAACATGTTAGACGGAATTATGATTGATTATTATGGAGCTATGACGCCAATTACGCAAGTTTCATCTATTACAACTCCTGATGCACGATCTATCCAATTAAAACCATTTGAAAGAAAGATAATTAATGATATTGAACGGGCAATAATCAATTCAAATATTGGCTTAAACCCTTCAAACGATGGCGATACTATTCGTTTAAATATTCCGCCTTTGACAGAAGAACGTAGAAAAGATTTGGTAAAGAAGGTTAAAGCTGAAATTGAAATAGCAAAAGTAAATGTCAGAAAAGTAAGACAAGAAACAAACGACGACTTAAGAAAACTTAAAAATGACGGGGTATCCGAAGATGCAATAAAAATTGGAGAGGAAAAAGTGCAAAAAATTACGAACCAATTTATCGATAAAATTGACCAGATGTTTTCTGCTAAAGAGGCTGATATAATGAATGTTTAAATAAATTAACATTAAAACCCTAAGCCCATTTTTATTAAAAAAATTGGGCTTTTTTTATTATTATGAAAAACTTAATTGCCGTATTACTAATCTTATCCATTAAAACCTCCTTCTCTCAAGAATCTGGAGGAGAGTGGTGTGCTTTTAATAAGCAAAGAGCCTTTACTGAAATGAATAAAAAAGCCAGATTGGCGTATCCTGGTGACAACCAAATTGACGTAAATTTCCATAAAATCGATTTAAGAATTGACTTCGATAAAAAGTATATAATCGGTGTTGTAAATACTACATTTTCGGCAAATGCAAGTATTAGCAAATGCTTTTTTGATTTAACCAGTGCTTTAAAAGTAGATTCAATAAAATCAGGAAATCAAAAGCTAACTTTTATTCACTCCAACAATAAAATGGAAATACAACTTGGAAAGACCATAATTTTAAAAGAAAAATATAGTTTACAGATTTTTTATCAAGGGCTTCCTCCTACCACAAGTTTTGGAAGTTTTTCGTTTGCAACCCATGGAACTGCCAAATCTCCAGTAGTATGGTCATTAAGTGAGCCGTATGGGGCACCCGATTGGTGGCCTTGTAAAGACGATCTTCTAGACAAAGTAGATAGTTCTGAAGTATGGATAACTTTGCCTTCCAGTTTTGTCTCCGTATCAAATGGTATTTTAAAAGAAACAAACACAAATCAAAATGGAACAAAGACCTATAAATGGAAAAACTCTTATCCTATAGCTCATTATTTAATCTCAATTGCTTGTTCAAATTATTCAACCTATAATGCAGAATTTGACTATAAAGGCAAAAAAATGCCCATCGAAAACTATATATATCCGGAAGTTTTGACGGCAGCTAACAAAACACAATTGGACAAAACAGGGGAAATGTTAAAGTTTTTTACAGACACTTTTGGAGAATATCCTTTTATTAAAGAGAAATACGGCCATGCCATGTGCAATTTTGGAGGAGGCATGGAGCATCAAACGATAAGCTCAATGGGTGCTTTTTCGGAAAGTTTAATAGCTCATGAGCTGGCACATCAATGGTTTGGAGACAAAATAACTTGTAAAACCTGGGCCGATATATTTGTAAATGAAGCATTTGCATCCTATTCTGAGGCCCTTTTTGATGAATACAAATACGGAAAAGAAAGATATTTGGCCACCATTAATGGGCATGTTACAAGAGCAAAAAAAACTTCAGAATCGGTTTATATTTCTAAACCCGAAAATGAAAATTTAATATTTGACTATTCTCTTACCTATGGGAAAGGTGCAGTGGTTTTGCATATGTTGCGTGGTGTACTTGGAGATAATCTTTTTTTTAAATCATTAAAAGATTATATGGCGTCTTCCTTTGCATACAAAGCTGCAAGTATAGATGATTTTAGGAAAATAGCAGAAGTGACTTCAAGCAAAGACCTAAAATATTTTTTTGATGAGTGGATCTATGGAACAAATTACCCAAAATTTACTTTTTCTTGGGCTAATATTAGCTCAAATTCGATCAAATTAAATATAGATCAACAAAAATTGAGCACTACTCCAAATTTGTTTAAAATGCCAGTTCAGTTGAAAATTAGTTTTGAAAATGGCAAAGATTCCTTAATTAGTGTATTTGTGGATAATTTATCCAATACGTATATTGTTGAAAAACTGAGTTCAAAAATTTCAAAAATTACCTTTGACCCCAGTAGTTATATTATGAAGGAGTTAATAGAAAGCAACTTGGTAACCGGAAATGAGCCTACTTTTTTAAATAATTTTGTTTTTCCAAATCCAGCTAATGAATACCTAGAATATCAGATAATTGACCAAAATATAAAACAAATACTCATCTATAATTTAGAAGGAAAACTATATAAAATTTTAAGAACAGAAGATGCTAAAATTGGCTTAAATAACTTACCTTCAGGCAAATACATAATTAAACTACATACTGCAACAGGCACTACTACCAAAACATTTGTAAAAAAATAATTAAACCATATTTTTACGCTATTCACATTTTTGGAAAAAAGTTTAAAAAAATGAATCTTCAGATTTATAAAAACATCAGATTCATATTAGGAATGCAAATTTTAATATCTTCAAAATTTGATTCAATTTGCAAATCAATTTCTTAATAGTTGCATAACAATTAGGTAATTTTTGAATTGTAGATTTGCTTTATGAATATACTACAAAACAAAAAAAATAATTTCTTCATTGAACCTCAAAAGGATAATTATAATAAAATAGAAGCTAAAAATGACGATTGGAAAGATGTTGAAATTCCATTATGGCTAATAGATTTAGATTTTAGAGATTATGAAGAAACTGAATTTGAAAGAATTGAAGATAAATAAGCTAATATAGCTCATTTGCTACCCTAAAAGTAGTACAATGTGCATCCACAATATCTATAATATTTGGAGAGTACCCACCTCCCATTACCACGGTAATTGGTAAATTCAATTTCTTAGCCAATTCAAAAACAAATCTATCTCTTTGTTTACAATCTTTTTTTGAAAGACCTAATTTCCCAAGCTTATCGGTTTTTAAAACATCCACTCCAGAAATGTAAAACAAAAAATCGGGGTCATACTTTTTAATAAGCTTTGGCAAATTCGAATAAAGCAAGTCTAAATAAAAATCTCCTTCCATCCCAGTAACAAGCTCAATATCAAAATCAGATTGCTCTTTGTTTAAAGGATAATTATCTTTTCCATGCATTGAAAAAGTAAAGACTTTGGATTCATTTTCAAAAATTTTCGCAGTACCATTTCCCTGATGGACATCTAAATCTATCACAAAAATCTTTTTAACTTTTCCTTCATCCAACAGTTTGGTAGCAGCCACTGCAACATCATTTAATAAGCAAAAACCTTCTCCTGAATCAGAATAAGCATGATGTGTCCCACCAGCCACGTTGAAAGCTATTCCATTAGTTATTGCAAAACCACTGCAATCAATAGTGCCTTGAGTAATGATTTTCTCTCTATAAACGAGCTCTTTTGTAAGTGGAAATCCAATTTTCCGAATCATTTTCTGTGATAATCTAAGATTCAACAAATCGTTTAAATATTGTTGGGTATGTACTCTTAAAACATCTTTTAAATCAACAACTTCGGGTTCAAAAAAATTAATTTCCGAAAAAGTTCCTTCATAAAGTAGCTGTTCAGCAATCAGCTCATATTTGAGCATCGGAAATCTGTGGCCATCTGGCAAAGGAAGTTTGTAAATAGGGTGAAATGCTATTTTTATCATTTAAAAATAAAAACTATCTATTTCAACATTCTTTTTAACTCATTCAATTTCAACAAAGCTTCTATTGGCGAAATGGTATTTACATCTAAACTTTTTAAATGTGCTTTTATTTCATCTCCTATTGTATCTATTGGATCAAAAAAACTTAACTGAAAATTATTTTTCGGAGCTTCTTTAATTTTTTGCTTATTATTTTCTTTAACATGATCTTTTTCTAAATGATGTAAAATTTCGTTAGCACGTAAAACCACAGTTTGAGGGATACCAGCTATTTGAGCTACATGAATTCCAAAACTATGCTCACTTCCACCTTCTTTCAATTTTCTTAAAAATACTACTTTGCCATTCAATTCTTTTACTGAAACATTAAAATTTTTTATTCGATTAAAATCTTCCGTTAGCTGGTTTAGTTCATGATAATGGGTTGCAAAAAGCGTCCATGGTTTATATTTTCCGTGATTATGTAAATATTCAGCGATGCTCCATGCAATACTTACACCGTCGTAAGTGCTTGTTCCTCGTCCAATTTCATCCATTATTACCAAACTTCTATCGCTTAAATTATTAAGAATCGATGCAGTCTCCGTCATTTCAACCATAAAAGTACTTTCGCCCCTTGAAAGATTATCGCTGGCACCAACCCTTGTAAATATTTTATCTACAATCCCAATTTCAGCTGAATAAGCAGGTACATAAGAACCTATTTGGGCCATCAAAACAATTAAAGCTGTTTGACGTAACAAAGCAGATTTTCCAGCCATATTGGGGCCTGTAATAATAATAATTTGTTGTTGACTATCGTCTAAAAACAAATCATTAGGAATATAGCTTTCCCCCAAGGGCAGTTGTTGCTCAATAACTGGATGCCTTCCTTCTTTAATATTTATTATTTTATCCTCTGTAATTAATGGCTTACAATATTTATTTTTTCTAGCCACATTGGCAAAAGACAAAAGTGCGTCTATAGTGGAAATTACCTTTGCATTAGTTTGAATCTGTGAAACAAAATCTGTGGATGTGATTACAAGTTCATTAAATATTCTGAACTCTATCTCAAAAATTTTACTTTCAGCGGTTAATATTTTTTCTTCATAAATTTTGAGCTCTTCCGTTATATATCTTTCCGCATTTACCAAAGTTTGTTTTCGAATCCATTCCAAAGGAACTTTGTTTTTGTGAGCATTAGAAACCTCTAAATAATACCCAAACACTTTATTAAAGGCAATTTTTAAAGACGGAATTCCTGTTTTTTCTGCTTCTCTATTTTGTAATTCTATTAAATAGTCTTTCCCAGAAAATGCAATTTTGTGTAATTCATCTAAGTCTGAATTAACACCAGTGCAAATCATCCCCCCCTGATTGCTTAACATGGGGGCATCATCTCTTAGTTCTGTAGATATTTTATCAATCAAAAACTTGCAATCATTCAATTGATTCAAGTATTTATCTAAAACAGTATTTTTTTTATTACTTAAAAGAAATTTAATAGGCTCTATTTGTAACAATGCTCTTTTTAACTGCACCAATTCTCTGGGATTTATCCTCCGAACCGCCACTTTTGACACCAACCTTTCTAAATCTCCAATTTGTTTTAATACTTGCACTAAAGCAGGGATTAAATCTTCCTCATTCAAAAACATTTCAACAGTATCTAGCCGCTCTTGAATCGGCTTTTGTTCTTTTAAGGGCAAAACCATCCACTTTCTTAAAAGTCTTGCACCCATTGGGGTGTTTGTGTGATCTAAAATATCAATCAAAGGCACGCCGCCTTCAAATTGCGCATATACCAATTCTAAATTTCGAATAGTAAATCGATCTAACCAAACATACTTTTCCTCATCTAGCCTAGTCAAACTACTCACATGAGCTATATTTCGATGCTCTGTATCAGACAAGTATTGTAAAATTACCCCAGAAGCCGTAATGCCCTCTTTCAAATTTTCAATTCCAAAACCTTTTAATGAATTAGTTTTAAAATGATTAATTAGAAGACTATATGCATAATCATAGGTGTATGCCCAGTCTTCAAAAGTAAAAGTATTGTACTTTTCACCAAACAATAACTCAAACTTTCCTCTGTATTTTTTACAATACAAAATTTCAGCTGGACCAAAGCCCTGAATCAACTTATCAATATAGGCAAAAGAGCCTTCTGTTGTAAAAAATTCGCCGGTTGATATATCCAAAAACGAGACACCAAGATAATCTTCAGAGGCAAAATGAATAGAAGCAAGGTAATTATTTTGCTTAACGTCTAACACGTTATCGTTATAAGATACACCCGGTGTTACTAATTCAGTTACTCCACGTTTTACAATGCCTTTTGCCTGACTAGGGTCTTCTAATTGGTCGCAAATAGCTACTCTTTGCCCAGCTCTTACTAATTTTGGCAAATAATTATCCAAAGAGTGATGAGGAAATCCAGCGAGCTCTTCATTTGCACCACCATTATTTCTTCTTGTTAAAACTATACCTAAAATTTTAGAGGCTTTTATTGCGTCTTCACCAAAAGTTTCGTAAAAATCACCCACTCTAAACAAGAGCATAGCTCCAGGATATTTGGATTTAATCTGATTAAATTGTTTACTTAAAGGAGTTTCTTTTGGGGCTGTTGGCTTCGCCATACGGATTATAACACTTTAAAAAATATAGATTCAATGAGAATCAAAATTAAAGAATTTTGTTCGGATTAATAAATTTGATATACATATTTTAGAAATAGAACCTATATTTAAAAAAATATTGACCAATTAAAATGCTAAAAATAGAACACTTAGGCATAGCAGTTAAAAACCTAGAAATTTCGAATCTAGTTTTTTCAAAACTTTTAAATACAAGCCCATATAAAAATGAAATGGTGGAATCAGAAAGTGTAAATACTTCATTTTTCTTACTTGGAGATTCAAAAATTGAACTTTTAGAAGCTACAAATGAAGAAAGCCCAATTGCAAAATTTTTAGAAAAAAAAGGAGAAGGACTACACCACATAGCTTTCGAAGTTGACGATATTCACAGTGAAATGAAAAGACTAGAATTGGAGGGATTTGTTTTATTAAATAATCATCCTAAAAAAGGTGCAGATAATAAGCTTGTTTGCTTTTTACATCCCAAAAGCACAAATGGGGTGCTTATTGAACTTTGCCAAGAGATAAAATAATGACAGCATACTATTTTTGCAAAAAGATAACAATTATTAAAAAAATAGATTAATCAATTTTTCATTTTTTTATAACATCCTCTCTTTTTTGTAATCAAATTTGAGGTCAAATTGACCATTTTGTTCTAAATTTGCAGAGATTTTATTGCAAAAACCAAATTTAATGTCGGAAAAAAAACTAAGAGCTTTAGCCGTTGTATTACCTCAGTTCCATCCAATACCAGAAAACGACAAATGGTGGGGCAAAGGTTTTACGGAGTGGACTAATGTGGTGAAAACTAAACCTCGATTTAAAAATCATTATCAGCCACACCTGCCTGCAGACCTTGGATTTTATGATATGCGTTTGCTTCAAACCCTTGAGGATCAAGCTGAATTGGCTAAACAACATCACATTTATGGTTTTTGCTATTATCACTATTGGTTTAATGGTAAAAGACTTTTGGAAACCCCTATCAAGAAAGTGATTGAATCAGGAAAACCAAATTTCCCATTTTTGTTGTGTTGGGCAAACGAAAACTGGTCAAGAAGATGGGATGGGCAAGATAAAGAAGTGTTGATCCAGCAGCAATACAGCGAAAAAGATCATGCAGCCCATGCAAAATACCTATCTGAAAACGAATTTAAAGACGAGCGATATATTAAAATAGATGGGAAACCCTGCTTTTTATTTTACAATCCTCACATCATTCCAGATTTAAAAAAGACAATTGAAATTTGGAGAACTGAAGTTAAAAAACACAATTTTAAAGATATTTACCTGTGTGCTGTTAAAACCGCTGACTTTCAAATAGAAAATTCAGAAGAATTAGGATTTGATGCGGTAATTGAATGGCAACCAGATTGGAAAAACCTGGACTGTGTACCCAATATTTGGAATAGAATTAAAAATAAAATTGGAACAGGGAATACTTTTAAAAGCCTTGATTATGAAGACGTGGTAAAAAGAATGTTAAAAAAGAAACTTCCTGTAGAAAAGCACTTTCAAAGTATAATGCCAAGTTGGGATAATAGTGCAAGAAGAAAAAATCATGCTTTCATGATTAGGAACTCTAGCCCCGAAAAATATGGAAAGTGGCTCAAGGAAATTTGTTTAAAAGCAAAGACCTATTCTAAAGAAGAAAATTTTATTTTTATTAATGCTTGGAACGAATGGGCAGAAGGAAACCATTTGGAACCTGATCAAAAATGGGGTAAAGCCTATTTAGCAAAAACTAAAGAAATATTAAAGAATTACATATAATAATTGACCATGATTGGCAAAAAAATAAAAAATATTGTACAAAAATTCGCTCATAAAATGGGCTATCATGTTTTAAGCAAAAACGGCATCTCGGGCGATATGACCCTGTTTTTAAAAGGCATAAAAGAACGCAATTTGGTAGTTAAAAATATCTTAGATATAGGTGCGAATCGAGCCGAATGGAGTGAACTTGCCAGCTCAATATTTAATGACTCGTCTTTCTATTTAATTGAGCCTCAAAAAGAATTAAGTACAGATTTAGATAATTTCTTTAAACATCATAAGGGAGCCTGGTTTTTAGGTGGAGCAGGCGCAAAAGACGGAGAGCTCACTCTTTCCATGTGGGATGACCTCGCAGGATCATCCTTCTTGCTTCCAGAAAATGAGAATTCTGATAAGAAACAACGTAAAGTGCCAATTTTTGCGATTGACACCTTAATCAAAGAAAACAAAATTCCAATTCCTGATATTTGCAAAATTGATGTTCAAGGTTTTGAATTAGAAGTTTTAAAAGGGGCCGAAGTCCTATTTGGAAAAACGGAGGTTTTTATTTTAGAGGCATCTCTTTTTAAATTTTCGCCGAATCAGCCCTTACTTCATGAAATTATTGAATTTATGACCAACAAAAACTATTATATATATGACTTCGCTGGTTTTGCAAATAGACCATTAGACAAAGCCTTAGGCCAAGTTGATATTTGTTTTGTGAAAGAAGGAAGCAAACTAAGGGAGAACCAAGGATGGTAATTTTTTCAAAAACACCTCAAAAAAAGTAATTAAATAAACTATTTTTGCATATTGATAGGTAACAAAAGTACTTTTGAACTTTTCAATTAAAAAAAATTCAAAATTTTAATCTAAATAATGCCCAAGGTTAGTGTAATTTTACCAAACTATAATCACGAAAAATACCTTGACAAAAGAATAGAAAGTATTCTTAATCAAGACTTTAAAGACTTTGAGTTAATTATTTTAGATGACGCTTCTCAAGACAAAAGTACAGAAGTGATTCAAAAATACTTGCAAGATCCCAGAATCACAGAGTTCATTATCAATGATAAAAATTCTGGCTCCCCTTTCATCCAGTGGCAAAAGGGAATGTATGCAGCTAAAGGTGACTATATCTGGATTGCTGAAAGCGATGATATAACAGATTATCGGTTTCTTAGCGAAATGGTAAAACATTTAGAAGAAAATAAAAAAATAGGGGTAGCCTTTTCTCCTTCCATTTGGATAGACGAAGACGCAAAAGAGTTGCATACTCCTAGTCACGAAGAAGATGAAGATACTTGGAACGGCGATGAACTAATTAAAAATGATTTTCTGATTGGTAATTTAATATACAATGCTAGCAGTGCGGTGTTTAGGAAAAATTTATTAAATAAAGTAAATTTCTCCATGCTTGCAGATTTTAAATATACTGGAGATTGGCTTTTTTGGGTTCAATTAATTACTAAATCTCAAGTAAAAAGAATTGGCAAAAGATACAATTTTTTTAGAAGACATTCCAATAACATCTCCTTTAAATCTGAAAACGAAGGTCTACAATTTATAGAAGGAATAAAAATAATTAATTATATTTTCAAAAATCACGCGATTACTTTTTCAAAGGAAAGAAAAACTATGCTGTATTGGGCCAAAAAAATTGCAATAACAAAACTAAATAGTCCAATACATGTTTTAAAAAGAATGCCTTTGGAAATAAGATTTTGGCATCTAATTTTTAAGAATTTTAGCTAATTGTATGTCTCAAGGAATTTCAATAATAATCGCTTGTTACAATAGTGAAAAAGTAATCTCCACTACTTTGGAGCATCTGCAAAATCAAAAAAATTATGAAGGTATTAACTGGGAAGTGATTGTAATAGACAATAACTCAACAGATAATACTTCTATAGTAGTTCAAGAAAATTGGAACAGAAATCCAATAGTACCTCTACATATTATTAAAGAAAATAAAATTGGAGAAGCAAATGCCAGAAAAGCTGGGATTAAAGCCGCTAAATATGACATTTTAAGCATTGTAGATGATGACAATTGGGTAAGCCCCGACTGGATACAAAAGGTAAATGCCTATTTTGGAAACCCAGAAATAGGGCTGATAGGTTGTGCAGGTGATGGTGTTTTTGAAGAAAAACCACCAAATTGGTTCGAAGAAAACCAACATGCTTTTGCTATTGGAAGCCTATATGAAGGAACATTTATTGATATTACTCATCAAGGACTTGTACCAGGAGCTGGGCTTTCTATTCGTAAAATAATATACGACAGACTTTTCTCCATTGGCTGGCAACCATTTCTTGCAGGCAGAGTTGGTAACAAGCAATCTGCTGGAGCGGACAGCGAAATGTGCTTGGTCACTCGATTATTAGGTTATAAAATTTACTATTCCAATGAATTGAAATTTCAACATTTCACAGCTAAACATCGAATTACTTGGGATAGGTTAAAAAATATGACCGAAGGTTTTGGGGAATCTGACGTTTTCACTTTGCCATATACCATTATTTTTAATGAGGTAATTGGAAATAAAAGCATTTTGAATTCAATGCGAAAATTTTGGTGGTTCAATTTTATTGGTAAAAAAATAGCGCTCTTTATTTCTGACCCTTTTCCATTTAAAAGAATATCAGAATTTGATAGAAAAAACTTAATCCAAATTAGAAATACTGCATTTTGTAACACTATATGGAAAGAAAGAAAAAAATTTAGCCAAAGTTTTAAGAAACTCAAAAGCATTTTAAAATAATCTTTAATTATTATGCTAAATTAAACTAACTCATTTTCAAGAAAAATTCAGCACTTCAAAATCTTTTTTCAATTAAATCGTACGGTATGAAACTTTTAAAAATAAAATAAAGTTTTAAAAGAAAGTTAAATAACTAACATTATGGTAACGGTATCTGAACAAGCTAAAAATAAAATTTTAGAATTAAAACAAATAGAAGGTAAAACAGATGGCTATGGCATAAGGGTTTCAGTGGAAGGTGGAGGATGCTCGGGTCTAATGTATGATTTAGCTTTCGATGCTCAAGAACAATCTAACGATCATACTTTTGAAGACCAAGGAATAAAAATATTTGTGGACAAAAAAAGCCTTTTGTATCTTATAGGTACCCAGCTTGATTACTCGGATGGTCTCAATGGCAAAGGTTTTCAGTTTAAAAATCCAAATGCTTCTCGCACTTGTGGGTGTGGAGAAAGTTTTTCAGTTTAAATTTTAAAAAAAACTAAAGGACCTTTTATTTTAGTCTTTTCCCAAGTCTAAACTTACTGAATCCAATAACTAGTATTACTTTCGTACCTATTAGTTAATAAATTCTTTTCCGATTTAAACTACTACACAGCCCGACTTGCATATTTACGTAGCCTTGCTTTTTAGTTGCAGATTTATCGACAGTTTCTACTATCAAGTTGAACCTATTTTCAACTTATTATTTACTTACTTAAAATAAAAAAAACTATGAAAAACTTTAAAGATGGTTCTTCTATTTTGGTAATAGGCATGGGTAAAGTAGGTTCGCTGGTTGGCATATTATTAAACAAAAGATTTAAGGTAACTGGCTTAGACAAAAATAAAGCTCATTATGACATTCCACTAGCTTTCCCCCTAATTCAAGGTGACTGTTCCGATATTGCATTCCTAGAAAGGACCTTGATTAACTTTGAAGCTGTGGTTTCTTGTATGCCTTATCATCTTAATCTAGAAATTGCAAAAATTGCCCATAGAAATGGCCTTCATTATTTTGATTTAACAGAAGATGTGCCCACCACTAAAGCCATAAGAGCTTTGGCGGATACCGCCAATTCGGTTTTAGCTCCACAATGTGGATTAGCTCCCGGTTTAATAGGTATAATTGGAGCTGATCTATGTAAAAGATTTGATAAATTAAGAGATATAGAACTTAGAGTAGGTGCATTACCACAATTTCCAAATGGTTTATTAGGTTATTCTTTCACATGGTCCCCAGCGGGTGTTATTAACGAATATATTAATGATTGTGAAGTCATTCATAATGGAATAAAGAAAATGGTTCCAGCTTTGGATGGAGTAGAAAAAATATATATTGGTGGCGAAGAGTTTGAAGCATTTAGTACTTCAGGCGGTTTGGGCACCATGTGCGAAACTTTTAATGGGAAAGTAGATACTTTAAACTACAAAACCATGCGATATCCAGGACATGCAGAATTAATGAAATTTTTGCTTTATGAATTAATCATGAAGGACAATCGGCAACAATTGGAAGAAATATTAACGAATGCCAAACCTCCAGTTCAAGAAGACGTAGTTTATGTTTATGCAGTGGTAGAAGGTTGGAAAAACGATAAAATAAACCGAGAAGAATATTATAGGGCTTTTCATCCTTTAATAATTGATGGCCAAAAATGGAGAGCTATTTCATGGACAACAGCCGCTTCTTTGGCTGCAACAATAGAATTAGTTGCAGAAAATATTTTACCAACAAAAGGTTTTCTAAAGCAAGAAGAAATTCCATTTGAAAAATTTTTAGCTACAACAAATGGATCATTATTTAAAGATTAAAAATTACTTTCAAGGTTTACAATTTCATCTCCAACTTTAGTTAATGTAAGAGAACAATTTTAAAGAAAATATTTGAAAATGTATTTTTAAACTTTAGGTAGCTATTAATCAAATTACTCCTTTATCTTTCTAAAATGTACTTTTTGCATTAATAACAAACTATTCGAATACTATTTAGATTAAAAAAGAAAGCTAATCAGTATTATTTATACTAAAAAAGTCGACTCTTTTGAGTCGACTTTCTTTATTTTTTTGGTTTTGGAGCTAGCATAACTATTAACCTCTTTCCTTCCAATTTTGGCGGTGCCTCAGGCTTGCCTAAATCTTCAAGAGCTTTTACAAA
>JANNWE010000449.1:0-1652 GCA_031414675.1 Cytophagaceae bacterium | reverse complement strand
CGAAAAGTCTAAATCTCTAGGAAAAAACTCATTTTCAACACTAAAATCTATTTTACTTTCCATAATGCCTTTTCCTTGTTGCTTTCTGTCTATATGTCCGTTAAAATATCTTAAGCCTGCTGCTAAAGTATTGTTTAATTTAAAAAAATTGTAATCTGTAATAAAGCGTAGCTCTGAGCCATAATTAGTGTAATAATCGCTGTCAACTTGCCTATTTTTAAAATCATCTTTTTCGGTTATTGCTTTTACAAATCCTACACTATTTCTTTCCGCAATAGTTCCAAATGCCTTTAAACTTAGTTTTGTTTTTTGAGAGAAAACATATTCTGCATGCATGGATGGCACCAACCATGGGGTGCTAAACCAGTTGCGAGATCTTAGACTTTGTCTTGGGTTTTCTTTAAACTGGGTATCGGTTAAACCGCCTGCTTGTTGGCTTTCATAGGTCATATAGGTTAGTTCAGCGCCTAATTTTAACTTGTTTGAAAACGCATAGCTTAGCTCTGCATGCGCATGATCAGTATTAAAGTAGCTATTGTCTCTCCACCCATTTCCGAAACGTTTTTGATAGTATGCAGTATAGCTTAATCTGCCCGTAGTACCACCGATATAATTAAAAGAACTAAATAAGCCATTGCTACCGGTAGTGTTCTGTGATTCTACCGTAAACCTTGTGGAGATATCAGGTTTTCTTAATACAAAATTCAATAATCCACCAAATTGTGAGCCATATTGAAGCGACGATGCACCACGCACAATTTCTATTTTATCTACCACTTCCATCGGTGGTGAATAATAAGCTTCAGGATAACCCATGGGGTCAGGGGTAATGTCATAGCCATTCATTCGTACATTAAACTCCCAAGATCTATTGGGGCTTAAACCTCGGGAAGCCACCCCTAATTGAATTCCAGAACCATCATTTTCCCAAACTGTTATCCCTGGAGTTTTACTAAAAATTTGTCTGCTATTATTCATTGCTAAGTTGGCATTGAGATTTTCAAGCTTAATAACCTCATTTTTTTTTGTGGCGTAAATGGCATATCCATCTACTTCTGCCAAATGCTCATTTCCTTGCACACCTCTGCTTGCCACTACACGCACATCAGAAAGCGATAACGAAAATTCTTGGAGTTCAAAATTTATGATTATGGATTCATTTTCTGATATTTTTATATTTTTTTCTTGGGTCCTAAACCCAAGGCTGGATACTATAAGTGTATAATCTCCAGCTCTTAATCCTTTTATATTGTATTCTCCATTTATGTTTGATTCAACGCCTCGAACAGTTCCTTTTAAAGAAATATTTGCGGATGGAATTGCTTGTTTTTCAGCACTAAAAATCTTTCCATTAATACTCGCTTTTTGAGCAAATGTGGAGAAAGTGCTTATCGTTAATAGTATAATCGTTTTAAGCCAGTAGCTTTGATTCATTCCTTATTTTTATTTAGAATAATTACAAATAGTTGTGCAAATTTATTCCTTGTTTGGAATAATTCCAAATAATAAACCATTTTATTTAGAAAGATTATAAATAAAGTTAAAAAAGTTATATTTTTATTACTGTCAAACGGTTGATTTGAATTTTAAGATTTGATTTCTTAGTAAAATACAAAAAGGCTTCAAAGTATTACTTATTCACCTTTTTGTCG
>JANNWE010000448.1:0-5979 GCA_031414675.1 Cytophagaceae bacterium | reverse complement strand
ATAAATGTTAAAATACTGATTACCAATTGTAATAGTAGAAGAGCAGTCCCAATCCAGTATCTTTTTACTACATTTTTAGTAAACAAAATGGTGATGAGGTAGACGGAAACTATAAATAGAAGTTGCCAGACCGAGTGGACCAGCGTCCAGCCGATTTGCTCGGCTAGTGGCCCTGAGATTAGATTGAATTGATTTTTCATTTTTATTATTGCTTTTTCATAATTTACTTTTCCAATTGTTCAATCAATTTTTTTAATTGATTAATTTCTTCTTCAGTAGCTTCGTGATTCCCGAGTGCTTGCATAACCAAACTCATTGCATTTCCTTTAAAAGTGGAATCAATGAAACGATTTAATAGATTCTTTTTCGTTTCTTCAGCGTCAATATTTGCTTTGAATACATGCTTTTTACCTTCTGTATTTCTGCTAACCAGCCTTTTTTCATGCATTATTTGCATTAATTTTAAAGTAGTGGTGTAGCCAGTTTCTTTATTTAAATTGCTTTCCTCATTCACTTCTTTTACGGTTGCTTCTCCTTTTGTCCATAAAATCTGTAAAATCTCTAGCTCCGAGTCTGTTGGTTTTTGCAATGACATTTCTTTATACGAATTATTTCGTACAAATATAATACGAAACAATTCGTAATTCCAAATTAATCTACGAATATTTTCGTAAAAAATGTTAAAATCTTTATTCCTTAGAAAGTTTGTTGATTTAAGGAAAGGGTTGAAAGAAGGAAGGTGGGGGGTACATGAAAAGTTAAATTGCAAAAAAAAGCCTTTCAATCATTTGATTAAAAGGCTTTTATATAGCATTTGAGGTTTTACCACTTCAATGCAATTTTCACAACTGTGGTATCCCATTCAATTTTTATCTCAGAATCAGAAGCAGTGATAGTAAGTTTTTCAACCTCAGCATCAGCATCTGTCTTCATTGATTTTACTTTGATTTGCGTTACGTTTTTGTCTTTTACTTTTTCATAGCCATATGCTCCCCATTGCTTTAATTCAGAATTTAAAATTACTTCCCATTCTCCTTGGTTTGGAACCGTGAATAAAGAGTATGTACCTGCTTTTACAGTTTTGCCACCAAAGTTAACATCTTTTTTGAATGTAACCTCCGTAGCCGAGTTGGCACCAGTTCTCCAAACTTGGCCAAAAGGCACTAATTTTCCAAAAATTTCTCTTCCTTTTTTAGATGGTTGTCCATAGGTAACCTTTACATTAGCACTCTCAGAAGTAATTGCTGGGCTTTGAGCAACGGCTTGACTAAAAGAAAAAATTCCTAGTAGTAATAATCCGAATACAAATAATACGTTTTTTTTCATTTTATTTTAATTAGTTTTAAAAATAGGTTTAATACACAAAAGACTTAACGAAACAATTACTTATTTAGTTTTCTCCAATAGTTTTTTTGTCATTTCTTTCGGATTGGTTGGATGTGGATTTACAGTATCTGACTCTATTAATCCATCTCTCAATCTTACGATTCTATGCGCATAACTTGCAATGTCCTCTTCATGAGTTACCATTATGATTGTATTTCCAGAAGCATGAATATCATTAAATAATTGCATAATTTCGTAAGAAGTTCTTGTGTCTAGGTTACCGGTGGGTTCGTCTGCCAATAAAATTGATGGTTTATTTACCAAGGCTCTTGCAATTGCAACTCTTTGTCTTTGTCCCCCAGAAAGCTCGTTTGGTTTATGTAGAGACCGATCACCTAAACCCACACTCTCTAGTACTTTTTGAGCTCTTTCTGTTCTTGCTGTTTTTCCATAACCTGCATAGATTAAAGGCAAGGCCACATTTTCTAAAGAGGATTGTCTGGGTAAAAGATTAAAGGTTTGAAATACGAATCCTATTTCTTTGTTTCTAACTTCTGCCAACTCATTCTCGGTCATTGAGCTCACATCTTTATGATTAAGAATATAAGAACCAGAAGTGGGTGAGTCAAGACACCCAATGATATTCATCAAAGTTGATTTTCCAGAACCAGAAGGTCCCATAAAAGCCACGTATTCTCCTTTATTAATTGAAATTGAAATGTCTTTAAGTGCATCTACAATTTCTGCACCCATGATGTATCTTTTTGCAATATTTTTGGTATCTATTATTTTCATTCTTCCTTTTAAAATTCGAAGCAAAAGTAATTTTTAATTGTGTATGGAATTTATTTTTTCCATTAAACCAATATTTATAAGGATAAAAGGTTGTCACTCGCTTTCAATCGGTAATATTGTTTTTTATTTCTTGAATGTTATGTGTAAATTAATCGAAATATTAGTTAAGATATTTAATTTTACAAAAATTAATTGATGGCAAAAATTTCACAAAATCATTTTCAAGTGTTGATTATTGGTGGTGGTCCTATTGGCTTGGCTTGTGGTTTGGCGTGTCAAAATGCAGGATTAACATATTTAATTTTAGAAAAAGGCTGTTTGGTAAATTCATTATATAATTATCCAAGCACGATGACTTTTTTCAGTACTTCAGAGCGCTTGGAAATTGGAAACGTACCTTTTGTTTCTGTTTCATCTAAGCCCACAAGATCAGAGGCTTTAGAATATTACAGAAGGGTGGTTCAGTCAAATAATCTACAAATTAATTTATTTGAAGTGGTTTTGAATCTTAAAGAAGATAGCGGTCAATATGAAATTGAAACTTCAAAAAATAGGTATTATGCACAATATATAATTTTGGCCACTGGCTTTTATGACATTCCTAACTTAATAGGTGTAGAAGGAGAAAATTTGCCGAAAGTTAGCCATTATTATAAAGATCCCCATTTTTATGCTTTTCAAAAAGTTTTAGTAATTGGTTCAAACAATTCCGCAGTAGATGTAGCCCTAGAAACATTTAGAAAGGGAGCCGAAGTTACAATGATAATAAGGGAGCCAGAATTAGGTAAAAGTGTAAAATATTGGGTAAAACCTGATATAGAAAACAGAATAGCCGAAGGAGCAATTACAGCATATTTTAATTCGAATGTTTCCAAAATTTCTATTCATGAAGTGGAGATTAATACCCCAGAAGGTAAAATTACAATTGATAATGATTGGGTGTTGGCTATGACAGGCTATCAACCAAATTTGGTTTTTTTAGAAAAACTGGGAATAGAACTATCTGATGATCAACAAAAGAAGCCATTTTTTGATGAAAAAACCATGGAAACCAATTTGCCAAATGTATTTTTAGCAGGTGTAATTTGTGGTGGATTGGACACCCGAAGCTTATTTATTGAGAATTCTCGAATTCATGCCAACTTGATAGTGAACAAGATTTTAGAGAATTTGACATAATTTTCAAAAATTGCATTCTTCCAATTAATTATTTGACAATCAATAGTTTACTGTAAAATAATTTATTCCTGCTCTTATATGTCAAAAAGAATGCTTACCTTTGCGGACTTTTTAAGGGCTAATTGCCCTTTTTGGTAATTAGAAACTTTTAAAATATCCTTTTTTTAAGGAAAAAAAATGCAAGAAATAAGAAATATCGCCATCATTGCTCACGTTGACCACGGTAAAACTACCTTGGTTGATAAAATCATCCATGCATCAAAGATTTTTAGGGAAAATCAAGAATTTGGTGATTTAATTCTAGATAACAACGATTTGGAACGTGAAAGAGGAATTACCATCACATCTAAGAATGTTTCGGTAAGGTATAATGGAGTTAAAATCAATATCATAGATACCCCAGGTCACGCTGACTTTGGTGGTGAAGTGGAAAGAGTTTTGAAATTAGCCGATGGAGTAATTCTTCTTGTAGATGCCTTTGAAGGGCCAATGCCACAAACTCGTTTTGTTTTAGGAAAAGCTATAGACCTAGGCTTGAAACCTATCGTTGTGGTAAACAAAGTAGACAAAGAGAATTGTCGTCCTGACGAAGTTCATGAAAGTGTATTTGATTTAATGTTTAATCTTAATGCAACAGAAGATCAATTAGATTTTCCTTGTCTTTATGGTTCGTCAAAACAAGGATGGATGAGTACTGATTGGAAAGTTCCTACGGATAATATTACCCCACTTTTGGACGCAATCATTGAATTTATTCCTGCATCTCCAACATTCGAAGGCACACCTCAGATGCAAATTACATCTTTAGATTATAACTCTTTTGTGGGTAGAATTGCTATTGGAAGAGTGGCCAGAGGTACTTTGAAAGAAGGAATGCAAGTTTCTTTATGTAAGTCTGATGGTTCAATAAAAAAGATGAAAATCAAAGAACTTCAGATTTTTGAAGGATTAGGAAGAGTAAAAGTTGAAAGTGTAAGTTCAGGAGAAATTTGTGCCATTACAGGTTTAGATGATTTTGAAATTGGTGATACGGTTGCGGATCTTGAAAATCCAGAAGCTTTGAAAAGGATTTCTATTGATGAGCCTACCATGAATATGTTGTTTACAATTAACAATTCTCCATTTTTTGGTAAAGAGGGAAAATTTGTAACATCTCGTCACGTAAGAGAAAGATTAATGAAAGAAACGGAGAAGAACCTTGCATTAAGGGTTCAACAAGGTGACTCAGAAGATAAGTTTATTGTTTTTGGACGTGGCATTCTTCACCTTTCTGTTTTGATTGAAACTATGCGTAGAGAAGGCTACGAGCTACAAGTTGGTCAGCCTCAAGTTTTATACAAAGATGGTCCAAATGGAGAAAAATTGGAGCCAATAGAAACATTGGTGGTAGATGTACCAGAAGAAACTGCAGGTAAGGTAATAGAATTAGCCACCCAACGTAGAGGGGAATTGTTAATTATGGAACCGAAAGGAGATTTGCAGCACTTAGAGTTCAAAATTCCTTCCAGAGGCTTAATAGGCTTACGTTCAAATGTTCTTACTGCTACACAAGGAGAAGCCATTATGAACCATAGATTTCAAGATTATGAGCCTTACAAAGGCCCAATACCTGGCAGAAGCAATGGTTCGATGATTTCTATGTCAAACGGACCGGCTGTTCCTTATGCCATAGATAAATTACAAGATAGAGGTGAGTTTTTTATTGATCCAGGCGAAGATATTTACATGGGAATGGTAATTGGAGAGCATAACCGTCAAAACGACATAGTTGTAAACCTTCAAACAGCCAAGAAGTTAACTAACATGCGTGCATCTGGATCGGATGATAACGTGAAAATTGCTCCAAAAATTAGTTTCTCTTTAGAAGAATGTATGGAGTATATTCAAAAAGATGAATACCTTGAAGTAACACCTAAATCGCTTAGAATGAGAAAGATATTTCTTGATGAAAATGAGCGTAAACGTATGGAGCGTGTTTCTGACTCTAATGCTGTTTTGGTTTAAGTATACTTTCTTTCTTTAGAATAATTTTTAAAGTAAAATACATTTTTTTTGCAATTTAAGCCCTGATTTTAGAATCGGGGCTTTTTTTTTGTTTTAATGAATGCCTATTCTTAAATTTCTTCATATTATTTGTTACTTTTGACTTCAAAAAATCTAAAATAAAACTATGGAAGATTTTAAAATTAAAAGCATCTCAGTAAATAATATTGGAGTATTTGAAAATTTCAATTTGGAATTTAAAACCAAGACAAATCAAAATAAAGCTGAAATACACATTATAACTGGAGAAAATGGTTCGGGAAAAACGACATTATTGATGCTGTTGGCAGGAATGTTGTTTCCTCAAAATTCAAATCCTCAGTTATTATCAAGATTAAGATTTAAGAATGAAAATAGTAATTACAAATTAACTTTTTCAGACAATCAAAATGTAAAGCATTCTTACCTAAATGGCACTTTAAATTCCGAAGGTATTCCATATTTTTTGACCGAGTATTGGAATAATATTAATAACTTTAATTTTTCTACTTTTGATTTTGCAGTTTTTGCATACTCGGGATACAGACAAATCGAAGGAAGTTCAATTTCGGGTATAAATGAAATTCAAAATTCTCCATTTGAAAATATCTTGAGTTTTAAAAATTCTGTTAATCCTTATATTTTGCTGCAATGGAT
>JANNWE010000447.1:0-5063 GCA_031414675.1 Cytophagaceae bacterium | reverse complement strand
GCCGAAGGTGCATCTACAAATTCTTTCGCTAATTGTTCAATCTTATCAATAGAAATTCCAGATAATGCTTCAATTTGACTTAAATCAAAATTTCCCAAAATTCTTTCCAATTCTTCCATTCCATCCACATTACTATTTAGCAATATGTTAGATTTATAATCCATTAAAGCTCTTAAAAATGCTAATAGAAAATAGGCATCTGTGTTTGGTTGTATGAAAATGTGCTCAGAAGCATGTTTAGCTGTTTCGGTTTTCCTGGGGTCAATTACTACAACCTTACCATTTCTTGTTCTTATTGCTTCCAGCCTTTTTGCAACATCTGGAACACTCATCATACTGCCGTTGGAAGCTAAAGGATTGCCCCCAATTATTAGCATATAGTCGGTATGGTCAATATCTGGCACCGGCAAAAGCATAGGATGTCCATACATAAGCCATGAAGCAAAATGGTGAGGCAGTTGGTCAGTGGATGTTGCAGTAAACAAACTTTTAGTTTTCAACAATTTGAAAAATTCTGAAGCAAACATCGTCGTTCCTAAATTGTGAATAGAAGGATTTCCTTGGTAAACACCCACTGCGTTTGGTCCAAACTTTTCCTGTGTTTCCTTAATTTTTGCAATGCATAATTCATATGCTTCCGACCATTCGATTTGGATCCAACTCCCATTTTCTGTCTTTTTCAAAGGAAACTTAAGTCTGTCTGAATCTAAATAAATGTCTTTCAATCCATTAGCTTTAGGGCAAATATGCCCCCGACTAAATTTGTCTTCAAAATCTCCTTCAATTTTTATGATTTCTTGGTTTTCATGTGTGATTTTTAAGCCACACATCGCTTCGCACAAATTGCAGGTTCTGAAATGGATTCCCATTGTTTTTAGGTTGATTTGAAAACAAATTAACACTTTTTTAAGTGTTTTTCAATTATTTATTTAAAAGTAAAAAGATTAGAAAGCTATAAATCTTTAGCAAATGACGATTTTATAAAAATTCTAAATTAGCATTTTATCATTTTATGCAATGATTAAAACGGCTTCCGACCTATCGTTTTCTTTCTAAAAAGTAAATTTAAAAAAAACAGAACCATCTTATTGAAAATATAGGACTTAAATATACCCAATTGATTATTTAATTATGTCAAAATCTTAAATTATTCTTACTTAACAATTTTCTTATTATATTTAAATTTTTAATTTTATTCTCTTATTATATGAAAAAGCTAAACCTTCTCCTTGGTATTGCATTATTTATTTTATTTCAAAAATCATTTGCTCAAACTAACACAGAGCAACTATCAAAAATTAAAGCAGCATTACCTATAATAGACCAAATATGTAAAGAAAACGTAGAGAAAAATCACCTTCCAAGTCTGGTTTATGGACTTATTGTAAATGGAGAGATTTTTCATTTCAATGCGATAGGTCTTACAAATACTGAAAAAAAGACCCAAGCAAATAATAAGTCAGTTTATAGAATTGCATCTATGTCAAAAAGTATAACGGCTATGGCGATTATGCAACTAAGAGATGCTGGCAAATTGCAATTAGACGATGCCGCGCATAAATACATCCCTGAGTTAAAAAATCAAAAATTCTCATCCGATTCTCCTGAAATAACAATCAGACATTTATTAACTCATGCGGCTGGTTTTCCAGAAGATAACCCTTGGGGAGACAGGCAATTGGCCATTTCTGATGAAACCATGCTCAAAATGTTTAAAAAAGGTATATCATTTTCTAATTCCCCGGGCACAACTTATGAATACAGCAATATGGGTTTTGCGATGCTGGGTTATATAATTAAAAAAGTTAGCGGTGAAACGTACCAAAATTATACGATAAAACACATTTTATTGCCATTAGGAATGAAAGATACCTATTGGGATTATACTAAGGTGCCAAAAAACCAATTGGCTTTAGGCTACCGTTGGCTCAATGACAATTGGATAGAACAACCAATGCTTGGCGATGGTGCCTATGGTGCTATGGGCGGAATGTTAACCACCATAGAAGATTTTGGAAAATATACTAGCTTCCATTTATCTGCCGCTGCTTCAAATTTGCCCGAATCAAAGATATTAAAAAGAAGTTCTTTACGAGAGATGCAACAACCTTGGAATTTTAGTTCATTAAATACAGAGAATAAAAATGTTCAAGGCAGTTCTTGCCCAGTAGTTTTAGCTTATGGTTATGGATTACGCTGGGGGAAAGATTGTAAACAAAACATTAATATAGGACACAGTGGTGGCTTGCCCGGTTTCGGTAGCAACTGGAAGATTTTGCCCCAATATGGGATTGGCTTTGTGTCATTTGCTAATAGAACATATGCCCCAGCAAGTGCATTAAACACTCAAATATTAGATACTTTGATAGCCCTCGCAAATTTAAAACCCCAGCTATTAGTGGTTTCAGATGTTCTTAAACAGCGTCAAAAACAACTTTTGAATTTGTTGCCCTCTTGGGAAAAAGCTGAAGTTTCTGGAATTTTTGCGGAAAATTTTTTTCTAGATTATTTCACAAAAAGTCTTAAAAATGAAGCCGAAAGTGTTTACGAAAAGGCAGGAAAAATAAGAAATATTGGAGCAATAACACCCGAAAACAACCTAAGAGGATCATTCTTAATAGAATGTGAGTTCACAAATATCAAAATTAGTTTTACCCTTACGCCAGAAAATCCAGCATTAATCCAAGAATATCATATTAGCAATATTGATAAAGATTAAGCCAAAATTTAATTTAAATAAATGCAAAAAAGTTGTCCATTATTTATTTAAAAAAATTCAATTGAAATAATTGAGCATACCAATAATTAAAATGAACAAAAAATATCTCTATTGAAACCTAGGATTCAAACAAATAACATTACACTTTAGAGGTTTTTCCAATTTATAATGACTTAGCTCAAATTCTTTAGAAAGAAAATCTATTTCTTTATCTGTTTCCACTACTTTTTTGATAATTGATAATGGTTTTCTTAAGCCATTTAATAGCATAGTTTTATTGTTTTTATCAATTATGCGAATAAAATAATTAGCACTCATTGGAAAGTGGCCAGTAACTATAATTTTATAAAGTTTTTCTTCTTTCCCTCCCCAATCCGATTCAAAAGCAGGATCAAAATCTACTTGAGATAAAACTGCTTTTTCTGGCAACACTACGATTCCATTTCTTATTTTTGAAAGCACTTGAAGGTATAAATCATTGGCATTAAAATAGCCATTTTGCTTTAGATATTGGTATTTAAAGTCCGCTTCAAAAGTAGTGTTTTGTTTCTCATTTCTTACTATTCCTTTTTCCAAATTGTAGGCATCCATCATTTGTGTTTCGTTTTTCAAGTTTAAATAATCACTAGATTTTAGATACCACCCTATATAAAACACAATAAAAACTCCAACAATAGCCCATTTTACCCTTGGTTTAATATTCATTCTAAATACAAAAGACATTCCAGCTAAAAATACCAAAATTCCATATATCTTATACCTTGCTCCTAAGACACTATCGTACCCAATTATCCAATAATTAAATCTACTTATTACAATAAGAGCCAAAGAGCCTGCACCAAAAATAAATATCAATTTTTCGAAATCATATGCTTTAGAAGACCAATTTTTAAGTAAAAAGTATATACTAAAAATCAAAGTAAAAACTCCGAAGAAACCAGAGATAGTATACCCCAAATCGTTATAAATAAATCTAAACTGGCCACCTAAAGCAATAAAATATGCCCAAATAAGTTCATAATTGTATTTAAACAGATTTTCAAAAGGACTTATGTTATTCCCATCACCAGTCTCAGAAATAAAATATATAACTATCTGAAATACCAAAAAGCTAAGTATAATAAATCGGTGAGGGTGAATTTTCCTAAAAAATGCATAAAGCATTATTAAAAAAACAGTGACAAAACCTAATGCACTACCAAACGGAACTACCAATAAGCAAAAATAAAAAAGTATTCTTATTGGAATATTTTCCAAACTATTAGAAATTGAAATCAAATAAAACAACAAAATTGATAGTGAAACTGAAGCCAATTGATAAGATGCCACATCGTTTCTAAAAAACATTTCCCAACTACAATGACTTAACAAAAGAAAACTAATTAAAACCAAAAAAATGGGAATGTCACGATACTTTCTTATAAAAACTAATACTATTACAAAAGTATAAATATTAACAAAATATAAAATACTTTTGAAGTCAATGGCTTTAAAAATACTGAGCGGTATTAGTAATGAAAGTCTGATTAAAAAAGGCCTAGATTCGTTGTCTGGAGTTAAGAGAATTAAAATTCTTTGTTTAAAATCATCTGCATTTAAATAGTTATAGAAAAAATCCATAAAAACTCTATGATCGTCTTCAAACGGAAAGTTTAAAGAAAATTTGCTTAAAAACACAAAATGTAGAACTATTGGAATAGAAACAAAAAACCATATCAAAAGGATTTTAAAAGGGGTTTTTTTCTTCATATTTTATTAAATCTAGATATTTCTCTATAATTAATTCCTTGATGTTAAAAATTAAATTTAGTTTTCAACAAAGGACTCTTCAACAAATTTTTCTGATTTAAACAATCCCTTTAATCAGTAAAATTCATATTCAAAAATTTTGTAAAAATAGATATTTTTAAATTAATAATGGCAAAAGCTATTTTTAACGCAAAGTCATATTCTAATTTTGCCTTTTTTATTTACATTTGCTAAATTTTCAAATTGCGAATTCTTCTTTTTCAATTTAAATGTTTTCACGAAAACTAAAGAGTTTTTTGTTAAAATTTTCCTTATTTTCAAAATATACGCAATTCAGACAATTGCTTTTTTATATTAACCCTTTAATTATGAGTATTTACTCTAAAATAGCCAACAAAATTAGCACAAAAATTGGCATTCCATTTTTCAGATCCATTTTACCAAATAGTTATTTTTATTCAAGAAAAGGATTGTGTTCTTGTTGTGATTCTAAAACTACTTTTTACTCATTTAATGATTATTTAAGAAGCAATTATGTATGTTTAAATTGTAATTCCTTACCCCGCGAGCGAGCATTAATGCAAGCGATTGAGCG
>JANNWE010000446.1:0-2223 GCA_031414675.1 Cytophagaceae bacterium | reverse complement strand
AAAGAAAATTAAAGGTTCATTTAATAGTAAAATTAATTTAACAGATAAGGAAAATGAAACCAATTGCTCCTCCTTAAAAAATCGTAGGTTTATTTCAATATTTCTAAAATTGATTTCTAAAATCCTTAAAAATAGTAAAATTTCAATGTATATTTAATTTTTATTTTACTCTATTTAACCCCAAACCCGTATGCAATTAGGCCTTGAGACCCTTGATTATTTAATATTCTTAATTTATTTTGTTATAGTAAGCAGCTATGGCATTTGGGTTTATAAAAATAAAGGTCGAAAAAATGCGGACTCTAAAGATTTTTTTCTCGCTGAAGGTTCTCTCACCTGGTGGGCAATTGGTGCCTCTATTATAGCTTCCAATATTTCTGCGGAACAATTCATCGGCATGAGTGGTCAAGCGTTTCAATTGGGTATTGCAATTTCTGTTTATGAACTGCTCGGTGGCGTATCTTTAATAATTGTAGCTGTGTATTTCTTGCCAATGTATCTAAACAACAAGATTTATACCATGCCCCAATTTTTGGCCAAAAGATACAATGAAAAACTTGCAACTATTATGGCAATATTTTGGCTTTTTTTATACATTTCCGTAAATCTTACTTCCATAATCTATCTAGGTGGCATAAGTCTTGAAAAGATGACTGGCTTTAGCTTTACAGCTTGTACTATATTCTTAACCGTTTTTGCTGTAATAATTACACTCGGAGGTATGAAAGTAATAGGCTACACCGATGTAATTCAAGTGGTTTGTTTAATTTTTGGCGGATTAGCCACTACCTATTTAGCATTAGATTTACTTTCCGAGAAAGTAGGCTCTGGGAATGGAATTTGGGAAGGATTGAGCCTAATCAGAGAAAAGGCCGATAGCCATTTGCACATGATCTTTAGTCCAAACCAATATCAGGTACATGATGGAAGAGGCGGTTTTATAGATGCTTATAAACAACTCCCAGGTATTATGATGTTTATAATTGGCGGCCAGTGGGTAAATAATCTTAATTATTTTGGATGTAATCAATACATGACGCAGCGAGCATTGGGTGCCGATATAAATACCGCAAGGAATGGGGTTTTGTTTGCTGCCTTTATGAAAATGTTAATGCCTTTTATTGTTGTTTTGCCTGGTTTAGCCGCTTTTGTTTTGTTTCAAGAAAATGCAGATGCTTCTATAGTAAATGGCATAACTAAAAATGGAATTGTAAAACCCGATAATGCCTATCCCGTATTATTAAATTTGTTGCCTGTAGGCTTAAAGGGTCTGGCTTTTGCTGCACTTACAGCGGCAATTGTGGCTAGCCTCGCCGGAAAAGCAAATAGTATTTCTACCATCTATGTGTTAGACATTCATAAAAAGTACTTTAATAAAAACTTAAGTGAAAAACAAACCGTTTGGACGGGTAGACTTGCTATTATAGTTGCTTTTGTAATAGCTTTATTTGTGAGTCCACTTTTAAAAGATTTTGGTCAAGCATTCGAATATATTCAGATTTATACGGGTTATATTTCGCCAGGAATCTTGAGTATTTTTTTGTTAGGATTTTTCTGGAAAAAAGCCACGGCAAACGGAGCTTTAGTGGCGGCAGTGTTGAGTATTGCACTTTCCTCTTGGATAAATTATCAGTTCCCAGATTTCCCATTTCTAAATAGAATGGGCGTGGTGTTTTGGATATGCTCTTTGGTGCATATCGTGATTAGTCTTTTAGAATCTAAAGGGGAAGATAGCCCAGATGCCTTTGAGGTGGATAGGAATTGGTTTAAAGTTACCACTACTTTTAAGATTGGAACCCTATTAATTGTTGCTATTTTCGCCATCATTTACTTTGTTTTTTGGTAAAAAAAATACAGATTTTTAATCTATTTTAAACCTCTTGAATTTGTAATTTTTAAGTTAAAAAATTTAAAGCTCAAAAGACTATTTAAAAGATAAAAACTGAAAAAGGTTTGATTTATTTAAACTTTTTTCTATTATTATTAACTCCTTTTTTACTACATTAAAATTAAATTCTATTACAATCAAGCATAGATTTTAAATTTCATTAGGTGGAAATACTAAAATTTTGAAGCTATGATTTACAATTTGTTAAAACTAAAAAACTATTAAAATGCGTATTTTTTTAAGTATACTTTTACTATCAGGCTTTTTATTTGAATCCTGTGTAAACAAAGCAGGCTCAGGTTCAAAACAAAGCAACATCCAATTGACTAAAAGAC
>JANNWE010000445.1:0-2472 GCA_031414675.1 Cytophagaceae bacterium | reverse complement strand
GTTTACTTATGCTCAAGCCGCTGGGGCTAAAGGTGTTCCAAGTTTGATTATGCTCGCCCAAGACCCTTCAGTTAGAGAATTTGCATTAAAGGCCTTGGCTGATAGAAAGGCCTATGCCAATAGCGTACCCTTAGATTTGTTTATTAAAAGCATGAATGACCCTTCTCCAAGAGTGCGTTTAGCCGCCAGCATAGGACTTGCGAGACTAGGTAAGATGGAAGCCGCCAAAGTATTGTTAGAAGTTCCAGTGCCAACTACATTCAGTGCTCCTGAAAAAGGAAAAGAGGGGCCGCATGCCACACCAAATTCAGCTATTGTACCTCCACACATTGCTGTAAGGGGTTTAGTTAGTCTTCATGCAGTAGATGCTTGTGTGGCGGCTTTAACATCTAAAAATGCCAAGATTGCTCTGTGGGCTTTGCGATACATGCATGAGCCCAAAGCCATTAAAGGCCTAATTGCGGCCTATAAATCCAGTATAGATCCAGTTTTCAAAAAAGATGTTTTAGCTACTTTAGCACGTTTATATAAAAAAGAGGCTCCTTATGATAGTTCTTGGTGGTGGAGCACAAGACCCGACACCCATGGCCCCTATTACAAAGACATCGCTTGGGATTATTCTCCGCTCATCAATGATTTTTTAGTGCAAGAATGGAAAAAATCTAAAGACAAAGCCTTTTTCACCGAACTCAACGACAAAAATCGTTTGAATATTAGTGAATTCGGAACCAATGAAATAGTAACAGCAAAAAAAGAAGACAAAATTGACCTAGAAAAAATACGAAATAAAAAAGGACAAATTGGCGAAACTTCTATAGAAGATGTGATGCTAGCTATGGCCAAGATACCAGGCAAGACTGAACTCGGCAAAACGCTATTTACCAATCAAGGATGCATAGCCTGCCATAGTTTGAGCACTTCGGAAACCATGAAAGGGCCTTTTATGGGACAAATTGGCTCAATTATGAATCGTGAGCAGATAGCCGAGTCTATTCTAAAACCTAACGCCTCTATTTCTCAAGGATTTGCCTCAGTGCTCATAGAAGCCAAATCGAATAAAAGCTATATGGGTTTTGTAACAGAAGAAACCTCCACCCTACTCATCCTCAGAGACATAGGAGGCAATGTCAGTAAAATCAAAAAATCGGATATTATTTCTAGAAAAGAAATGGAAACTTCGATGATGCCCGCTGGCTTAGCTAATGCCCTTTCTTATGAAGAATTTGCCTCATTGATTACTTTCTTGGCCAATCAGAAAAAGTAAAAACCTATAAAAATGAAACTTATTTTTTTACTTATTACCTTTTTCATCTCTTTTTTTAGCCCAAATCCTACTGTTAAATGGGTAGCCATTGGTGACTCTATAACTTATCTAAACGACCACCTCGACGAAACTGGCAATAGAGTAAATAAAGGATATATGACCAGAGTTTGTGAAAAAATACCTGATTTACAGTATATTAACCAAGGACATAATGGTTGGACAGCCCAAAGAATTGCTCAAAAAATAGAAACTTTGAAAATTGAAAAAGCGGATGTTTATTCCGTGTTTTTGGGCACAAATGATTGGTGGGCTGGCCTTCCTTCAGGCAATTTAGCAGATTATAAAAACAATACCGGTGCCGCCACAGTGGCTGGTTCGTTCAGAGTTATACTTGATAAAATCAAAGTGCTTAATTCTGAAGCTAAAATTATTATTATTAGTCCATTACAAAGAGGTGATTTTGTATATATAAACAGTTTTAAAAACAATGCTTTTGGTAGCTATAAAGACAAAAAAAACCAATCATTGGAGCGTATAGTAAATGTACTATCTGAAATTGCTGAATTGGAAAAACTCGCCTATTTAGATCTATATCACCATAAAAAACTTAGTATAAAAAATATGGTGAAATTCAAAAGATTAAAAAATCCAGTAACTAACCAATATCAAAATTATAAATATCCGGAATATATTAATATTCCTTTTTTACCCGAAACGGATGAATATCCTTATCCATTAAACGCAATAGCTATGACCTACGATGGACTGCATCCTTCTGACAAGGGCAATGCCTTGATTGCAAAGCTTTTGGCCAGAAAAATACAAAAAGCATTGAAATGATACTTTCGAATAATACCAAAGCTAAGTGCCTTTCAGTCCAATCTTTTGACTAAAAATTCGCTGTAGAATTTGGACTTTGATACTATTTGGCTCACTATGAGTGTGGTGGAAAGTCGCCCTATTCTCTTTTGTGTAAAAGAATCATCTTGAATAAATATTTCTTCCAGATGATTCTCCTATTCCTAAAATCGAGCCGTCTCACCCCTCTCCACTACTAGAAATTCATAAATTGTGGTTTACTTTGATCTTGTATTTTATATGCTCCTTTTTTAATTATTTTTTGATCATCCCATTAATTTATTACACCATTTTCTGCGGTCAAAGACCAGATTATAGACGTACTAAGGGAATATCCTTGGCACTTCTGT
>JANNWE010000444.1:0-14238 GCA_031414675.1 Cytophagaceae bacterium | reverse complement strand
AAATTATTGGCAATCCCAACAAATCCTAAAGCTGCAGTTTTATATATATCTGGAAAATATTGAGCTTTATCATCGTAAACATCCCCTGTAAATGCTAATTTTTCTAAATCGTTATCAATAGCGGAGTAAACTTTAGAAACATTGTTATTTAAATACTCGAGTCTCGTTTTCCCGACAGACTTTCTACCAAACAAATCAACAGTTGTCTTTATACTTGTAAGCGTGTTTTTCTCATTGTAGGAAAAATCATTGGTCATAAATTGAATACCATTTACCGTTACGTTACTTTTAACAATGATATTATTTTCACCATAAATGAATTTTACAAAATATTTTTCACTTGAATTTTCCGCGGATATTTCCATTGTTTCAGCTAAATTTTTCGTGTTGTAACGAAAAACAATGGTTGTTGGAATTGAATCTTTATTAAAAACTCTAATCAACTTACTACCTACCCATTCAAAATTTCGTATGTTGCCCGTGGGACCATTAATAGCCAATAATGGGCAGCTGCTTATGGCTACTGCTGGACTATTATTTTTCTTCTTACATGAAAAAATAAAAGAACAAAAAAAGAAAAATGTGATAATTTTAAAAATATTAATTTTCACAACACTTGTATTTTAGATTCACTCGATAACGTTGATTAAATAGCAACAAATATCATACCGCATAAAAATTATAGGGTAAAAAGTAAACCAAAAAAAACAGAAATTAAATTAATATTCTATTGATAATCAAATATTTATATACAAGAAAAAAAATATTTAAATTATTAATAATTAGAAATAGGAAGAAACATAATATAGCCTACCTGATAGGTACAGCTATCTTTAATTAGGAAATAATATCTCAAAAATAGAATTTACAATAGTCGTGCCAAAAAATCGGAAGTGATTTTTGCTGATGATAAGGCAAGCGGAATGCCACCACCAGGATGAACACTTCCTCCTACAAAATATAAATTCTCTACAGAATTAGAGAAATTTGGATGCCTCAGAAAAGCGGCGAATTTGTTATTTGAACTATTGCCATAAAGAGCTCCTTTATCACTTGAGGTCTTAATTTGTATAGTTCTTGGATCCAAAACCTCTTCACACTCAATAAAATCAATCAAGTTTACTTTCAAAATCTTGTTTAACTTATTTAAAATATTTTGCCGTGTTTTTTCAATTATTAAATCCCAATCTTGGCCAATATTGGCAGGTGCATTAATTAATATAAACCAATTTTCACAACCAGTTGGTGCATCATCGCTTTTGTGTTTTGAAGTTATATTTAAATAAATTGTTGGGTCATCGTAAATAGTTTTCTCCTGAAATTGAAACTTGAATTCCTCCTCATAATTGTTGGAGAAAAAAATGTTATGCAGTCCTAATTCTGAAAATTGCTTTTTTATACCCCAATAAAAAATCAAACCCGAACCACTTTTTTCTTGATCCAAAATTGTATTTGGAGCCTTTTGTTTTGGCATTAGATTTCTATACGTGGGTGTAACATCCATATTACTTACGATAGCGTCAAAATTAGGTGTAACTTTACCATTCACCACTAAAGATTTGGCCTTACCATTCTCAATTACTATTTCATCTACTTTGCTTTTGAAGTTAACCTTAACACCCATACTTATGGCAAGGTCATATAAACTTTGAGTGATTCCATACATACCTTCTTTGGGGAAAAATGCACCAATATTGTATTCTAAATGCGGAATAATACCCATTGTAGCTGGGGTTTCATAAGGATTAGAGCCGTTATAGGTGGCATATCGGTTAAACATTTGGATAGTTTTGGGATTCTTAAAAAATCTTTTATTGTGCTGATTTAAGGTACTAAAAATTCCCATTTTAGGCAAATTAAGGTATCCGAAAAGAGCACTTTTTGAAAACCAAGTGGAAAAAAGATGTAAACTTTTTTCTAAAAATAAACCATTTAAAATTTTATACTTAAATGAACTATCAGCCAAATATTTAATTATCTGACCTTTATTTTCTCCTAATTCTTCGTGTATTAATTTATCGAATTCCTCTATGCTTTCAGGAACAGTAAACCTTGTGCCGTCATCCCAAAAATAGGTACATATTTCTTTCAGTTTTTCGTATTCAAAGTGCTTAAGATTTTGATTACCTGAAAGTTCAAACAATTCATCAACTAAGTGAGGAAGAGTAAAAAGTGAAGGTCCGGCATCGAATCTATAATTTCCTACTTTTATTTCACTCAGTTTTCCTCCTGGATAACTATTCGATTCAAAAATACTTACCTGAGCGCCTTTCGATGCCATTCTTATACTCAATGCCAAACCTCCAATACCACTACCAATTATTGCTATATTTTTCATTTCAAAAATTCAAACCCAATAAATAAAGGGCAACATTCAAAAAAGATTATTTACACTAGATTATAAAAACAAAATCGGTGAAATTTGTTTTAAAAAACCAAAAAATACTTAGCTATATAGTTTATAAATGATAATTTAACAAGTATTGTCGAAAATATTTGATTTTTTTGGGTAAATTGCATCTTAATAAAAAGTAAACTAAACGTTAATAATTTATTCTACACCAATGGCTAAAATTCTAGTTATAGATGATGAGAAAACCATTCGAGATGCACTAAGAGATATTCTTGAATATGAAGGCTATGAAGTTGATGAAGCTAAAGATGGACAAGAAGGCTTGGATATGGTGCTTGCAAACTCCTACGATGTAGCACTTTGTGATATTAAAATGCCTAAAATGGATGGTTTACACGTTTTATTAAAAGCAAAAGAAGAAGGCGTAATTGCTCAGTTTGTTATGGTTTCTGCTTTTGGGAATGTTGAAAACGCGGTAGAAGCAACTAAGCGTGGGGCGTTTGATTTTATTACTAAGCCACCTGATTTAAATAGGCTTTTGGTAACTGTAAGAAATGCCATTGAAAAAAGTAATGATATTGAAGTTATTAAAACTCTAAAAAAACGAGTTTATAAACTAAATGAAATAGTTGGAGATACACCTTTAATTAATAAGATTAAGGAAACTATTGAAAGAGTGGCCCCAACAGAGGCTAGAATTTTAGTTACGGGTCCAAACGGATCAGGAAAAGAGATGGTTGCTAAGCAAATTCATGAAAAAAGTAATCGTTTGAAAAAACCTTTGATTGAAGTAAACTGTGCCGCTATTCCTTCAGAACTTATTGAAAGTGAACTTTTTGGACATGAAAAAGGAGCGTTTACCTCAGCTATAAAACAAAGAATAGGTAAGTTTGAACAAGCAGACAATGGAACCTTATTTTTAGATGAAATTGGCGACATGAGCCTTTCTGCTCAAGCAAAAGTTTTAAGAGCTTTACAAGAAAGCAAAATAACCAGAGTTGGTGGTGAAAAAGAAATCAAAATCAATGTAAGAATTATTGCTGCTACGAATAAAGATTTGAAAAAAGAAATTGCGGAAGGTAATTTTAGAGAAGACCTTTACCATAGATTGAATGTAATTCCTATTTACGTTCCTTCTTTGGCTGAAAGAAAGGATGACATTCCACTTTTGGCAGAAAAGTTTTTAAACGACGTTGCGGAAGAATATGGCGATCAGCCGAAATCTTTTTCCCCTGAAGCAATGGAATACATGAAAAACCTTCCTTGGTCAGGTAATGTGCGTGAGCTAAGAAACGTGGTAGAGCGTTTGGTAATTATGTGCGATACTATTATCAGTATAGATGAAGTAAAACTTTATGCAGGTTTAGGATTGTAAGATCCGATTTAAAAAAATAGAAATAAAGAGCCGGCTACTGCTCTTTGTTTCTATTAATATTTTAATATTATTGGCCCTAAAAGTCCCGAATCCACTGGTTTCCATTTCGATGCATTAAAAGGTTTATATTGGATGTCTACCATATTTATATCGTAAAATTTCTTCCATTCTATCTTTTGCTTATCTAGATATATCACTCGATTAACCGAAACGTTTCTTACTTCTATTTTCAACTCATTTTTCTCCTTCAAAATGTTTTTAGGAATTTCCAACTCAAAAGGAAGCGACCAAGCCGTTCCTATTTCAATGCTGTTTAAATATACTTTGGCTGACTCTCTTACATCTCCTAAAGCAAGAATGGCAGATTTATTTACCGCTTCCTTTTCTAAGTCAAATTGGATGCTGTATTCTCCAATTCCACTAAAATAATGGGCTGCCGTATCATTAGTATTGGTCCAAGATTCTAGCTTGGCAAGACTTTGTGCTTTAGGTAAAAAAGGCTCTCCTTCTTTGAAAGATAGTTGCCAATTGCCATTTATTTCTTTGTTTTTAGTGAATATTTTTTTTTCTAATGGTTTTAAATTTTCATCGTGATTAGTAAAAAAGACAAAAGCACTTTTACCAGAAGGTAAATATAAGTTTATGTTGGTTTTGTTGTTGGATATTGTAAAATTTAACCTTTCTCGTTTACCAGTTATTGGATCAAAAATATAAACATTTTTAGCTAAAATATTGAAAGTTAGAGTTCCAGCATGGAATATCATATTTTGATTTGCCAAGAAATATATAGTTTGGTCGTTTGTTTTTTTTCTTAGAAACTGTACTCCTTGAGCAGAAAGACTTTCATTTTTTACGCTAAATGTTTTTAGACTCTTTATCATATCAGTGGAAACAAAAGGCTTAAGAATTTTCACTTGCTCCTCAAATTTTTTTTGGTTTTGAGTCCAATCCGTAAGTCCACTTAATTTTTTAGGTAAACTATTCATTACAATTATCTCCAAACCTTTTTTAGAAAGTACTGTAAGTTTTTCAAATGTTGCAAACGGCAAATATTCTACTTCTGGGATTATGATTGCTTGGTAATCAAAGTCTTTTATTCCAAAGCCTGTTTTCCCTTGTTTTAGTTCCAAGATCTGTCTGTCAGAAACAAAGTCAAACTGGTATCCATTTTCGATCAATTCAGAGATTATCTTTCTATATTTTGGAGTAAACAGTCCATTTTTTTCAATGTTATGGACATCAATCAAATGAAGAGTTTCTTTCGCTTCAGACCAAAGGTCGTGAATCGGCAAATACAGTAACACTTGATTGTCCGGCTTTGAATTTTGTAAAATCTGTTGCGAATTTTCGATATATTTGTTCAAAAGTGGCAGCTCGTTATAGAAATGGCTATTTTGGTTGAAATTCGTAGATGCATAAAACAACCAACCTGGAAATCCCGCAGAAGGTGGCGAATAAGGTATCCCATGAAAAAAGATATGGTTGATGCCACCGAGAAACGACTCATCAATAATGGGTTTAATTTGAGCTAGAGAAACTTTAAAGTGATTGCCCAGCCAAGTGGCAGTTTCTGACGAAACCAATTTTTTTCCCAATAAATGTGCAGGAGATGATGCCAATTTAAGTACCGAAAGATTCGGTTTTCCAAATTGGTTCTCAGAGTAATCGGGGTCTTGTCTATAAAGTGGAATATTGTAAGGTTTAGAACCAAAAAATTCTGACTCTGGAACATCAGAAGCAGCATACAAGTCTAAAATATTGGCAGGTGAACCGTGTGATTCGTTGCGGTTAATTTTGCCGAATTTGTGAGAGAAATCAGTAAAAGTTTTTGTAAAATCTACTAATAATAAGTCAGATATAGTTTCTTGGTAATCGTGCCAAATTTGCTTGTCAGTTTCTGTCAAGTCGCTCGATTTGCTTAATGAGGCTAAATAGGGCTTCAAATCATATTTTCTAATTTCCTGAAACCTCTCCAAGAAATTCGCCGTCCAGTTGGCTCCGTATACTTCGTAAGAATCACTATAGAAAGCTCTTACACCCAAGTTCTCTTTTGAAAATACAACATCAAATGGTGTGAAATACTCCTCAATAGCTACTTTATTAAAATGGTCTAGGACAAGGCCCTCACTACCAGGTGCTGCTCTTTTAACTTTTTGATTGGTGTTTTTATAATTTGCTGTGTAATTACCCAAACTGTCTTTTGTTAAAACCAAGGCTTTGGCTCCCATGGCTTTTGTAACGTTTTTTCCGCCAAAAGGCCAACCCGTACCTAAGGACATGTCAATGCCCAAGCCAAATTCCTTTGCCGTTTCTGTACAAAACTTTAAATTTTCAAGGTATTCGGGACTCAAGAAATGTAAAAATTTATTTTCCTCGCCTTTTACACCATAAATAGGAATGATATGTAAACCTCCAAAGCCAGCATTTGCATAGCTTTTCAAGTTGGCTTTGACATCACTTTTATTCACTGCACTTCCAGGCCACCACCAGTAAGCCCATGGTTTAGCGGTATTTTGGGCAAATGCATGTATAGCATTTAGAAATAGAATGATTGCAAGAAGAATTGTTTTCAATAAAAAACTCAAGTTGATACCGTAAATATAGAAAATAAATTCTCATTTTAATTTTCCATAAATATCGTTTGAAAAGATTTAAATAAAAGATTTTTAATCTTGACTTAAACTAATAGTTCTTTTTCATTGCTATAGGGTAGTTTGTTTAATTTTAATACTCAAACGACCCAAAAACGCTTGAAATAGTTAATTTCTTTACATCAGAAGCCTCCACTCGACCAACAATCTGTGCTGGAATACCAAAGCCTTCTGAAATATCGATTATTTCTTGCGCATTTTCTGGTGAAAGATATATTTCTAAACGATGGCCCATGTTAAAGACTTTATACATTTCAGCCCACGATGTGCCAGATTGCTCTTGAATAAGACTGAAAAGTGGAGGAATTAGAAAAAGATTGTCTTTTATGATATGTAGATTGTCAACAAAATGCAATACTTTGGTTTGTGCACCACCGCTACAATGCACCATTCCATGAATTTTGCCTTTTAACTTTTCTAATAATACTTTTACAACTGGTGCATAAGTTCTTGTAGGTGATAGAATTAGCTTTCCAACATTAATAAATTCTCCAGGAGAAACCTCAACTTTGTCCGTTAAAAATTTATTACCACTATAAACTAATGTGCTGTTGATGTCATTATCGTAACTTTCAGGAAATTTCTCAGCGTAAAATTTATCTAAAACATCGTGACGGGCAGAAGTGAGTCCATTACTTCCCATACCACCATTGTATTCTGTTTCATACGATGCTTTGCCAAAAGAAGCCAAACCTACTATTACATCACCAGGTCGAATTTGATCATTAGAAATCACATCAGCTCTTTTCATTCTACTTATCACCGTGGTGTTAACTGTAATCGTTCTTACTAAATCTCCGACATCAGCAGTTTCTCCTCCAGTACTGAATATTTCAATTCCATTGCCTCTTAACATTTCTAAAACTTCCTCACTGCCATTTATCAACTCCGCAATAACTTCCCCTGGTATTTTGTTTTTATTTCTATCTATAGAAGAAGACATCAATATGGGTCCCGTGGCCCCAACACAAAGTAGATCATCTGTATTCATGATGATGGAGTCTTGAGCAATGCCTTTCCAAACCGAAATATCACCTGTCTCTTTCCAATATAAATAAGCTAAAGAAGTTTTTGTTCCGGCTCCATCGGCATGCATAATATTGCAATATTCAGCATCTCCACCCAAAATATCTGGTGATATTTTACAAAAAGCTTTTGGAAAAAGGCCCTTGTCCAATTTTTCAATGGCTTTATGCACATCTTCTTTTGAGGCAGAAACACCCCTTTGCATATATCTATCTGACATACTCTTTAAAATTTTTATGCAAAGTTACTGATTACAATTTTAATAAGGAATAAATTAGAGAGGAGAAAAATTTGAGGTTTTATTGCTTAAACTTTATCCTTTAATAAGTTTTTCAAGGGCATTTAAATGGTCTAAAAAAGCTTTTTTACCTTCTAATGTGGCAGAATAAATTGTATTCGGTTTTCTTCCAATAAAATCTTTGCGAAAAGACAAATATCTTGCTTCTTCTAATGCCCTAAGATGCGTAGCTAAATTTCCATCCGTCAGGTTTAAAAGCTCTTTAAATGTTGTAAAATTAACAAAATCGTTTACCATTAAGACAGACATTATGCCCAATCTAGCTTTACTTTCGAACGCTTTATTAAATTTTTCTAGTATCATTTATCGTATTTAAAATACATAATTGTACCATACAAAATATGAAGAATTCCAAATCCTAGTGCCCAAAATAGTAAAGTAAATCCTGTTAAAAACATACTTAAAACACCTAAAACAATTTCACAAATACCTAAATAGAATACATCTCTTACCGTATATTTTGAGGCATTAATTAGAGCTAAACCATAAAAAACTAAAGTGGCTGATGGTGCTAACCACAATAAACCATGATTCATCATGCCTAAAATAAATAAGCCCCCCGCTATTAAAGGAATCGACAAATTAATAAGCAAGGCTTTTGATAAATTATTCCATACATTTTGATTATTCTTCTTTGCTTTATTTAATGTAAAATATAAACCTGAAAGAAGAGCTGCTAGAAGTGTAAATAAGGAAACTTTTAAAACATAGTTTTTAAAATCTATACTTGAATCTGCAATAGTAGATTCAAGCAAGTTTTGGAAAGTACCTAAATGGACCATCTTCTCTTTTTTAAAATACACTAAAAGTGCAGCAAATAAGGCAATTATCCCCGCAGAAACTCCGGACAATCCACTTAGAGACAAAAATTTGGAGGAACGCTCCATTAATGTTCTTATTTCTTTTAATTGATCTAAATGCTCATTCATATTAAAACTTTGGGTAAAAAAATTACAATTGCTGTTATCAATGCAGCAAGGACTATAAAAAAAACACCAGCTGCTGCCAAATCTTTAACTTTTCCAATTTCTACATTCTTTTCTGGCATAAATACGTCACATAGTTTTTCAATAGCAGAGTTGAATGCTTCTGCGGACCAAACCAAGGCAATAATTACTATTATTACTATCCACTCCCATTTTGTTAACTTCGCGATAAAACCAGCAATTATGACCAAAAAGGTAGCTAAAAAATGAAATTTTGCATTGTTTTCACTTTTTATAAGTTCCAATATTCCTTTAAAAGCATATTGAAAGCTCTTAACCATTTTTAAAACATTCATATTTATTTCTAAATAGATTTTGAAACACTAAATATAAGCCAAATGAATGATCTACAAAATAATAATAAACAAGCAATTTTTTTTCCAAATAATACTTCTGTCAAATCCAAATAATACATATTTTGATTACAATCCGATTGATCGACTTGTAAGTGCCGTTAAAAACATCCCTATAGATTCAAACCAAAGTATGTATTTAGAAAAATTCCTTAAATAAATAAAATCTGTTATAAAATATAGAGATTTTGGATAAAATAATAACCAAATCAAAGCCAATAGAATCGACCTATTTAATGGATGTTCTTTCCCCCAAATTTCATACTATTTATTTGCTATTAAAATAAAAACACAAAATCAATACCCTAACATTAGGCTTCCTCGAACTAAATTTCACAAAATAAAATATTAAAAGTACTTTGTAAAACAAAGTACAATAATTCTATTTTAATTTCCAAATTTTAAGCAGCAATTAATGGTTTCTACAATTAAAAGAAAAGAATTGTTAATTTTGCCTAAAAAAAATATGCCAAAACCTAAATTCGTCAAAGAATCGCTTACAATTATGACCGAAATGGTAATGCCTAACGACACAAATACTTTAGGAAATTTAATGGGTGGAAATTTGATGCGAATGATGGATATAGCAGGTGCCATTTCCGCTCAAAAGCATTGTAATAGAATAGTAGTCACCGCATCAGTTGATAATGTATCGTTTGTAAATCCTATTCCTTTAGGCAATGTGGTAACCCTAGAAGCAAAAATTACTAGGGCTTTTAACACGAGCATGGAAGTGGTAGTAGATGTTTTCAGTGAAAACATTCCAGCAGGAACTAAAACCAAAACAAATCAAGCGTTTCTTACTTTTGTGGCTGTAGATCAAAGTGGAAGGCCAATAGAAATTGCCGAATCAATACCCGAAAACGATTCAGAAATTGAATTCTATGCAGGAGCCCTTCGAAGAAGACAATTAAGATTAGTATTAGCAGGAAGAATGAAACCAGAGGAGGCAATTGAACTAAAAGCTTTGTTTGGAATATAAAAAAAATGCTACTATTTTTTTAAAAATTCAAAAAGGTTTATACTCAAAGATTGATTTAAGGATTAGAAAAAATTACCTTTACGTTCAGAATTAATTTGGCTCCATAGTTTAATGGATAGAACGGAGGTTTCCGGTACCTCTGGTGTGGGTTCGATTCCCTCTGGGGCTACGAAATAAAGCGAATTTAGGAAAGCAAAACAATTCACTTTCCTGAATTCTCTTTTTAGTGAGGAAGTTTCTCGTCTAGCAAGCCATAAACGAATGTTCCAGCAATAGCACTTAACAAAGTAACAATTACTGCCATAAAGCCACTGCCAATTTGAGCAAACAATGGACCTGGACATGCACCTGTAATTGCCCAGCCAAGTCCAAAAATAAGTCCTCCGTAAATTTGACCTTTATCAAAACTTTTATTAGGAATATGAATAGGATTTCCATTCAAAGATTTAATTTTAAATCTCTTAATTATCTGAACAGAAATTAATCCAACAACAACCGCTGTACCAATAACACCATACATATGAAATGATTGAAGACGAAACATTTCTTGAATTCTAAACCAAGAAATAATTTCAGCTTTCACGAAAACTATTCCAAAAAACACACCTACAACTAAATATTTAAAATTACTAAATATGCTTTCTTTTTTTACAGCATTATTTTGTAGGTCATCCGAAACTCTTATTTTATTTTTTGATTCCATTTTTAGAAAATTTTAAAAAGTAAAGGTAAAATTAAAAGCGTCATCACGAAACCACCTACCATAAAACTAATGGTAGCAATCAACGATGGAAACTGAAGGTTTGACAAACCCATTATAGAATGTCCTGAGGTGCAGCCACCCGCATATCGCGTTCCAAAACCAACAAAAAAACCACCTAGCACAAAAAATACAAAGCCTTTTAGGGTAAAAATATTTTCAATGCTAAAAATATCGTTAGGTAAAAGATGTGAAAAATCGGTAACCCCCAAGGCTTTTAAATCACGAATTGTATTTTCGCTTATCAGTATATCAGATGGACTTGTAAGAAAATTGCTGGCAATAAAACCACCGATAAGAATTCCAAAAACAAAAAATAGATTCCAAATCTCTTTTTTCCAATCATATTTAAAAAATGAAATATTTGCAGGAAAACAAGCGGCACAGATGTGCCTAAGTGAAGAGGAAATCCCAAAAGTCTTGTTGCCAATAATAAGTAAAGTTGGTACTGTTAAACCAATAAGTACACCGGCAATTGACCAATGCCACGGTTGTTTAATAATTTCTACCATACGAAGTTACTTTTAAAAATTAAATATTGCAAATGAGATAAAATTACATAAAAATTAACAAATAATCGTTTTCTAAAGGCTATTTTTTAGGATGAATAAACCCTGAAATATTACAATTAAGGTTTTAAAAAGCTATAAAACAGAGCAAAAGAATAGCTACGAAAGAATAAAGATATTTTTTTTTGCTTAAAAAAACTAATAAAAGCTTTTTTGAGAGTATCCTAATCTAAGCATCCTGCTATTTTAGCAGTAAAAACACTTCCACTTTCAACAACAAAACCTGGAAGAAGTTCAATATTTTGACCAGATTGATATAAAACATTAGAAGAATTAATAATTTGATTGGCTGCTGAAATTGAAACTGAGGCTTTATAAAAAGTATTCTGATTTTGAATTAAAAAAGTATTCGAAAGAGTATGGGTAGAAGGGCAAAGATTAAAATCAATTTCCAGATTTTTACTCACCGAAATATTACCGTAATTATCAATTGCTTGAACTGTAACAGTATGTTTTCCGATTGGGAAATTAGAGATGGAGTAAAATAAATCAGTAGTTAAACCCAAGAAAACCCCATCAATCCAAACTTCATAATCTAAGGATAAATCTTGATTGTCAGACGAACCATTCCAATTAAGCTCAATGGTATTTCCAAGTCTAGTACTGGTAAATTCTAATGGGTTAGAAGGTGCCTCAAAATCGATAAATTGACAAACACCAGAAAGTTTTGCATCTGCCCAATTGGCATGGTCAGCACAATTTCCATCATTTCCGTCTTCGACTACCAAACGTAGTTGGTTCACATTTAAAATATCGATATTCATAGAAATTGTTTGATCAAAAGCAGTCATAACTGGACTAGTGTAAGCCAAAACATTATCTTTAAATACCTTAAAAATCACACTTCCACAATAATTAAAATTTATTGCATCATCTAAACCGAGCTTTGCTGAGAAAGTAGAATAATTAAATCCAGAAATATTATAAACTACTTCAGAAGTAGAATGCATCCCTAAGCCTTTAGGATAAACAATGCCATCTAGCGTTAGTGCGGTACTATCATAATTTAAATCACCATTTACTTGGGAAAATCCGCTTTGAGAATAAATAGGTAAATCTGAAAGATATTGAATTTCATTCACAGAGTTGCAAGTCACTAAAGGTATTTCAAAATAAATTGTAGGGCTGGTTACAGCATTTCCGCCATAATCTCTAGCAATTATATAAGCATTGAAATTCTGACCATTTAAGTTTGAATTACTATTAAATGTATATTTAACGGAATTTCCACTCAACACTAATTTTGAAACCCCATTTATAAATACTTCAATATTTTTAACACCAAAATTATCAATAACAGGATTCCATTTTAACTCAAACTTATTTTGAGTATAAGTATCCACCCGTAATAGAGGCTTTTCTGGAGCTAAAGCATCTGAGGTATTACAATTTGGATATAAGTCCTTTTGAAAAATTGTGATTAATCCAAAAGAATCCTCCACATGTAGAATAAATCTATAAAAATATAGATTTTCATCACAGTCAACATTTCCAAGTGGTATGGTTTCATTTAAATTGTTTCCAGAAAACTCGGGATGATTATGATTATTATGGTACAGAAAAACCTCCCAGTTGAATTTTAGAGTACTATTTGGTTCATCTGGGTCTTGAACCACTGCATTTAAATTAATGGTAGGATTCCCTAAAGTTGAAAATTTTATCAAATTATCTAAACTTGTAGATAAAATTTGAGGAGGAGAATTATTTACCGAAACTTGCTTTGTTATTGAATTTGTGGCTCCAAAATCATCTGTAACAGTTAGAGTAACATTGAACGTTTGAGCGGAAGAGGAATTGGCAGTAAAAGTATGAGAAACAATTGGGTTAGTAGCCGTGGCATTATCCCCAAAATCCCATGAATAGGTCAATGTGGCATTCTCTGGGTCACTTGAAGTAGAAGCATCAAAACTAACATTTAAAGGCGAAGCCCCAAATCTTGGAGTATAGGTGAATTCTGCTAGAGGATTTTGATTACCTCCAGGGGCATAAAAAATTCTTGCTACTCTAGAATTTGTAACATAATACATGGATTCATCAAAAGGATTGTATGTAAAATATGTCAAATTTTCAATAGAGGGACTAAAATCCACCTTTGATATAGGATTATTATTTGCGTCGAATTTAATGCATTTAACCCATTTGCTATCATAGTCTGCAAAAAAGTACGTTCCATGGTAGGCTTCTGGAAAAGATTCTCCACCATAAAATCCACCTCCAATGGCGGCTCTTCCAGTAAAATCTGGGAAATCAAAAGCTAAAGAACCTATATTATGAACTTGGTTATTAATAACCACTCTAGCTGGAATTTCATAATCTCTTCCCCATTCTATCGTTGGCTTTTTTGGATTAATAGGAACATGATTTGGTTGATTGTTTAAGAAAATATGATCGATACCTTCCAAATACGGCCACCCAAAATTTTGACCTCCCTGCGTAACCATATTTATCTCCTCTTTGGTGTCTTGGCCTACATCGCCAACCACTAACACTCCAGGATTCCCATCTCCTTGAATATGGCTACCCGTACCGGGTTTAATGGTAAACCGAAAAGGATTTCTAAATCCTAAAGCCCAGACTTTTGATGAATTAGCATCGGGTAAACCTGAATTAAAAAAAGGGTTGGAAGAAACGCCATATCCTGTGGAAGGGTCTATTCGCAATATTTTCCCATTTAAAGAATTTATCAATTGACTTCTCCATTGTCCTGAAGTACTTCCTAAATACTCAATTACAACATTATACTCTTCTTGAGTAACAATTCCATCTTGGAATGCTTGAAGCTCAAAGTCGGCACCTCTGCTACCGTCACCTGTTGAAATCAAAAGGGTGCCGTCAATAGCAAAATTCATTTGTCCGCCGCCGTGGTTAATACCCGTGCAAGGCAC
>JANNWE010000443.1:0-11071 GCA_031414675.1 Cytophagaceae bacterium | reverse complement strand
AGAGGAATTGAAGAGGCAGAATATGCACATGAAAGAGGGATTGAAGTAGATTATGTGCCAGGTATTTCTTCCGTTTTTTCAGGAGGTAATCATTTTATACCTTTAACCGACCGAAGGCAATCTGATGGTTTTTGGGTTATTACAGGCCATAAATCTGATAAGTCATTTAGTTCGGACTTGGAATTGGCTGTTAAATCAAATTCAACTTTGGTTTTGCTAATGGCAATGTCAAAATTGGAATTTATTTCTAATGTTTTTTGTAAAAATGATAAAGGGAATGAAGATTTTTGTATTATTCAAAATGCTAACACTCCAAAGGAAAGAAAACTCTTTGGAAAAATAAAAGATATATTTAAAAATGCAAGTGAAGGAAACTTTACAAATCCTGCAATAATAATTATAGGGAAAGTAGTTAATTATTCGGCCAAATTTAATCAAATTATAAAGCTAGAACACATTTTAGAATACAAAAAAAAATGACCTTGATAAAATATCAAGGTCGATGTGGATTTAGTAATCTTATTTAATGTGGATGTGCAAATTTAGTAATTTCAATTTTTAAAATTTATTATTTTTATTATTCGGTAAATAATTTTTAAAATTTTTTGATATAAATTTCTTTAAATCAGTCAGTTGTAATTTTTTTTTAATGTGTAATTAGTAAATAAAATAAAAGATAATGATAGAATTGTTAGAATCATTAGATTTAGTTTCATCATTAAAATTAGTAGCAGATAAATATCCTGGAAAGGTGGTATTTTCTAGTTCTTTTGGACAAGAAGATCAAGTAATACTTGATGCAATTTGGAAGAATGAAATAGATATTGATATTTTTACTTTGGATACTGGAAGACTTTTTCAAGAAACCTATGAACTAATGGATAAAACAAAAAATAGGTATAAAAAGACATTCCAAACCTATTTTCCTAATACAGAAAAAGTAGAGAATTTTGTTAAAGAAAAAGGATTTAATAGCTTTTATGATTCTGTCGAAAATAGAAAAGAATGTTGCGGAATTAGAAAAATACAATCCTTAAAAAGAGCTTTGTTTGGTGCAAGTGTTTGGGTTACTGGATTAAGAGCTGAACAATCCGAAAATAGAGAAATTATGCCAATTTGGGAATTTGATGAGGTCAATCAAATATTTAAGTTTAACCCTATTTTAAATTGGAAGCTTAAGAATGTGGAAGAATATCTTGAGATAAATAATGTTCCCCAAAATACTCTTCACAAAAAAGGTTTCGCAAGTATTGGTTGTCAGCCTTGTACTAGAGCAGTTGTTTCTGGAGAGCATCCTCGTGCAGGCCGATGGTGGTGGGAAGAATCCCAAAAAGAGTGTGGACTTCATTCAGATACAAAATAAATATTGATAATGTCATATAGAAATAGTTTAAATATTAATAAGCACTTTCCTCGGCAATTAGAAGATGAGGCAATTTATATTTTAAGAGAAGTTGCAGCCCAATTTGAACGTCCGGCCATATTGTTTTCAGGAGGAAAAGATTCTATTACATTGGTAAGATTAGCTCAAAAAGCTTTTTATCCCGGCAAAATTCCGTTTCCTTTAGTACATGTAGATACTGGACATAATTTTCCAGAAACCATAGAATTTAGAGATAAATTAGTGAAGAAATTGGGAGTGGAATTGATTGTTAGAAATGTAGTTGATTCCATAAATGCTGGAAAAGTAAAAGAAGAGACCGGCAAATATGCCAGTAGAAATGCTCTGCAAACTGTTACTTTGTTAGATACTATTGAAGAGTTTAAATTTGATGCTTGTATTGGAGGAGCTAGAAGAGATGAAGAAAAGGCTAGAGCTAAAGAGAGAATATTTTCTGTTAGAAACGATTTTGGCGAATGGGATTCCAAAAAACAAAGACCAGAACTTTTTGATATGCTTAATGGCAAAATTGAACTAGGAGAAAATGTAAGAGTTTTTCCAATTTCTAATTGGACTGAATTAGATGTTTGGAATTACATTAAAGCTGAAAACATGGAAATTCCTTCCATTTATTTTGCTCATGAAAGAGAGGTTTTTGATAGAGATGGAATGATTTGGTCTAATTCTGATTTTATTAATAAATCAGTAGATGAAATACCTTACAAAACAATTGTCAGATTTAGAACAGTTGGAGACATGACTTGTACTGCTGCTGTTTCATCTGAAGCAGATAATATAGACACGATAATTGAAGAAATTTTAGAGGCTGAAATTTCTGAAAGGGGGGCTAGAATAGACGACAAAAGGTCAGAGGCTGCAATGGAAAAAAGAAAACAACAAGGGTATTTTTAAGTTTAAAAATTATTATTTCAAGTATTTTATTTTTCGTTTTACGGAAAAGTTAACCTTTTAGTTTTATGGATATTTTAAGAATAGCAACAGCAGGCTCTGTAGATGATGGAAAAAGTACTTTAATTGGAAGGTTATTGTTTGAAACTCAATCTATAACTAAAGATAAAATTGAAGCTTTAAAAGCAGCTTCACAGAGAAAAGGCCTTGACTTTGTAGATTTGTCACTACTTACCGATGGTTTAATAGCCGAAAGAGAGCAAGGAATAACAATTGATGTTGCTCATATTTATTTCAATACCCCAAATAGAAAGTATATTATTGCTGATACTCCTGGACATTTAGAATATACCAGAAATATGGTTACAGGAGCCTCCAATGCATCTGTTTCTATAATTTTAATTGATTCAAGAAATGGCGTAAGTGAACAAACAAAAAGACATTTTTATATTTCGTCATTATTAGAAATTAAAAATGTGATAGTTGCTATTAATAAAATGGATTTGGTAAATTATGATTTTAACCGTTTTGAAGAAATTAAAAAAGACTTCTTGTCCATTTCTTCAAAAGTTCAAAAACCTAATCAGAAAGTTAGTTTTATACCCATTTCATCACTATTTGGGGAAAATATCGTGGATAAGTCAGAGAAAATGGATTGGTACCAAGGCAAATCTTTACTTCAAATATTAGAGAAAGTTACCATTGTTGATGACAAAATTCAAAGTTTGCCATTTAGACTTTCTGTACAAATGGTAATAAGGCCAAAGTCTGATGAATTTCATGACTTTAGGGGTTATGCAGGTAAAATTGCTTCAGGAAGCATAAAGAAAGGAGACCTGGTAGCCGCACTTCCAAGTCAACATATAAGTAAAGTTAAACAAATACTAAAGGATAAAGAAGAGCTTGAAGAGGCATTTCAAAATGAGTCAGTAGTTCTCACTCTAGAAGACAATATAGATATTAGTCGTGGCAATATGTTGGTGAAAGTAGGGGAGCAACCTGATAATCTAAAGGCTCTTACAGCCAGAGTTTGTTGGATGGATGTAGAACCACTAACTGCTGGAAAGACTTATTTAATACAATATGGTGTAAACCTTCAAAAAGCTAAAATACTAGCAATAAATAGTATTTTAGAAATAGAAAGTTTCGAAGAACATACAAATGTGGATGAGTTAAAATTAAATCAAATTGGATATGTAGCATTTAAGTTAGCTGGATATGTTTTTGCGGATAGTTTTGAAACAAACCCAAGTAATGGAGCCTTCATAATTATTGATGAATTTAGCAATAATACCGTTGGAGTAGGTTTTGTCATTTAATCAAGTGTGAAAGAAATTGAATTGTATTTTGAATAGAGATGAAAAATGAAGCACGAGGTGTTTCATTTTTTTTGCCTCAAATTGTATAATTTCAATACAATTTATTAATTAAATTACAAGTTTTGGGCAGTTAGAGAAAATTTGGCAAAATGTATTATTCACCCATTTAATTATTATTAAATTGCATAGCTACTTTAATAATATACTTAAAAAACAGTCAAATTGTTACTTTTTAAATTTGATAAAAAATAGTTTTTTAAGATTTAAATGTAGTCTTAAGAGGAGTACAAAACAAAATATTCAAAAAAGAAATGACTGCAAAAGATCAAAATCAAGGTCTTTACCTACCAGAATTTGAACATGATGCCTGCGGTATTGGCTTTAAAGCCCATTTGAAGGGTAGAAAATCACACCAGATCGTGGAGGATGCCATCACGATGCTGGAAAGGATGGATCATAGAGGTGCTTGCGGTTGCGACCCTAATACAGGTGATGGAGCTGGAATATTGCTTCAGATTCCTCATGAATTCCTTTTTGAAGAATGTCTAAATCTCCATATTAATTTACCCCCATTAGGAAATTATGGATTGGGTATGATTTTCTTTCCATCTGATGCTAGAGAGAGAGAAGAATGCAAAGAAATTTTAAATAGAAAAATAGATATATTAGGTTTTAGTTTATTAGGGTACAGAAAAGTGCCTACACAAAACGAAACTCTAGGTGAAGGGTCTTCATCGGTGGAACCTTGGGTTGAGCAAGTTTTTATTCAAAAGACAGATGCAAATCAAGATAATAATACATTTGAAAGGAAGCTGTATGTTTTAAGGCAATATGCTACTAAAATAATTAAAGAATCGGTAACCGGTGCGGAAGAACATTTTTATTTTTCTTCTCTTTCCTCTAACACAGTTTCATACAAAGGGCAGTTGACCACTGAACAGCTTAAATATTATTTTCCAGATCTCCGAAACAGAAATGTTGTTTCTGCTTTTGCCATTGTTCACTCCAGATTTTCAACAAACACTTTCCCTTCTTGGAAACTTGCACAGCCTTTTAGATATATAGCTCATAATGGAGAGATTAATACCGTAAAAGGGAATGTAAATTGGATTAGAGCCGCAGAATCTACTTTCTATTCAGAGTTTTTTACTGAAAAAGAAATGAAAATGATTTTGCCTATTTGTGACAAAGGCAATTCTGATTCTGCTCAATTAGATAATGCAATTGAGCTGCTTTATTTATCAGGAAGGTCATTACCCCATGTTATGATGATGTTAATTCCTGAGGCATGGGATGGAAATGAACTTATGGATGAAAATAGAAAAGCATTTTATGAATACCATTCTAGTATAATGGAACCTTGGGATGGCCCTGCTTCAATTTCTTTTACTGATGGGAAAATAGTAGGTGCAACCTTAGACCGAAATGGCTTAAGGCCCTCCAGATATTGGGTTTTAAATGATGATACTGTGATAATGGCATCAGAAGCTGGGGTATTAGATGTTGATCAGTCTAAAGTTGTATATAAAGGTAGACTTCAGCCAGGAAAAATGTTTGTGGTTGATATGGAACAAGGAAGGATAATTCCTGATGAAGAATTAAAAGCTGACATTTGTTCTAGAAAACCTTATCAACAATGGTTGGATGAGCATAAAATAAAAATTGCCGAATTGCCAGAATCAATTCGACCGTACACTAAATATGATGGAAAATCGCTCCTAAAAAGGCAAATAACAAATGGTTTTACTAGTGAAGATTTAAGAATGATTTTGGCACCTATGGCTACTCAAGGGTCAGAAGCTATTGGTTCTATGGGGATTGATTCTCCATTGGCGGTATTGTCAAATCAAAGCCAACATATATCATATTATTTTAAACAGTTATTTGCTCAAGTAACAAATCCACCGATTGATTCCATAAGAGAAAGATCTATTATGTCTTTGATTTCTTTTGTGGGTGCGGCTGATAATATACTCACTGAATCTCCCAAACATTGCCGTCAAGTTCAATTAGAACAACCTGTTTTAACAATAAAAGAATTTGACAAGCTTCGTTTTGTAGATTATGAAGGTTTTCAAGCCAAAACAATTAATACATATTTTAATGTCGATACAGAAAATCCCTCTCAGTCTTTGGCGTTCGGCTTAGAGAGAATTTGTAGATATGCTGAAGATGCCATATTAGACGGATTTGAGATAATTATTCTTTCTGATAGGGCCATTGACTCTGATCACGCACCAATTCCTTCTTTGCTAGCTACTGCAACAGTCCATCATTATTTAATTAAAAAGGGGATAAGAGGGAAAGTTGGAATATTAGTAGAGTCAGGAGATATATGGGAAACACATCATTTTGCAACGCTTATAGGTTATGGGGCTTCTGGGATTTGTCCTTATATCGCTTTTGAAACTATTTCTGATCTAAATAGAAAAGGACAAATTGAAGGAGAATACACGGATGAACAATTACATAAAAATTACATAAAAGCGGTCGATAAAGAGTTGTTAAAGATTTTTTCAAAAATGGGGATTTCTACTCTTCAATCTTATAGAGGTGCACAGATTTTTGAATGTATTGGATTAAATAAAGCAGTTATAGATCAATTTTTTACGGGAACTGTTTCTAGAATTGAAGGTTTAGGTTTAGATGAAATAGCAAAGGAATGCTTGATTCGTCATACTATAGCTTTTCCTAAGGTTTCTGTAGAAAGTTTGAAGAGATTGGAAGTTGGAGGTATTTATCAATGGAAACAAAGAGGAGAAAAGCACTTATTTAATCCTGATACCATCCATTTATTGCAGCAATCTTGTAGAGTTGGTGATAAGGACCAAGTTAAAGGGCTTGAGATTTTTAAGAAGTATTCTAAAATCATGAATGACCAAACCAAGGATGCTATGACCTTGCGTGGTTTATTGAAATTTAAAGCAGGTAAATCAATTTCAATTGACGAGGTAGAATCAGTTGAGCAAATTTTTAAAAGATTTGCCACAGGTGCTATGTCTTTTGGTTCAATTTCTTGGGAGGCACATACTACTTTAGCCATTGCGATGAATAGAATTGGCGGTAGGTCAAATTCTGGTGAAGGTGGAGAAGATGAAATTAGATATGGCATTAAAGAAAACGGAGATAATTTAAGTTCTAGTATCAAACAAGTGGCATCTGGTAGGTTTGGAGTTACTTCATATTACCTTACAAATGCCAAAGAGCTACAGATAAAAATGGCTCAAGGAGCTAAGCCAGGTGAAGGAGGGCAATTGCCTGGTCATAAAGTCGATGAATGGATAGGCAAAGTAAGGCATTCTACTCCAGGCGTAGGCTTGATTTCTCCACCACCTCACCACGATATTTATTCAATTGAAGATTTGGCTCAATTAATTTTTGATTTAAAAAATGCCAACAGGCAAGCAAGAATTTCAGTTAAACTTGTTTCTGAAGCTGGGGTGGGCACGGTAGCTTCGGGTGTGGCAAAAGCGCATGCCGATGTTGTTTTAGTAGCCGGATACGATGGTGGAACAGGTGCTTCTCCATTATCTTCCATTAGACACGCTGGCCTTCCTTGGGAACTTGGCTTGGCAGAGACTCATCAAACTTTAGTAAAAAATAAATTAAGAGGAAGAATTACAGTTCAAGCTGATGGCCAAATTAGGACTGGAAGAGATATTGTAATTGCGGCATTGTTAGGTGCAGAGGAATTTGGCGTAGCGACTGCAGCCTTGGTAGCAGTGGGTTGCATCATGATGCGTAAATGTCATTTAAATACATGTCCCGTTGGGGTAGCCACTCAAAATAAAGAGTTAAGGGCTTTGTTTAGTGGAAAGCCAGAACATGTTGTAAATATGTTTTTTTATTTGGCAACCGAAGTTAGAGAGTTAATGGCTGAACTTGGATTTAAAACAATGAACGAAATGGTAGGCCAATCGCAAATGTTAGAAAAGCGAACAGACATAGAACACTGGAAATATAAACACCTAGATCTGTCTAGAATATTATATAAAGAACAAGCTGATGAGAATGTGGCACTATACAAGCAGGAAGAACAAGATCATGGAATTGCAAATGTACTAGATTGGAAATTAATTGAAGATGCTAAAAAAGCCATTGAAAATCGAGAAAATGTAACTGGGTCATACCTAGTTAATAATCTCAATAGAACCATAGGGGCAATGCTTTCTAACGAAATATCAAAAATTTATGGTGGGGATGGATTACCTTCTGGAACAATAAACTATAAATTTAGAGGAACTGCAGGGCAGTCTTTTGGAGCTTTTTCTACAAAAGGCATACGATTCGAATTAGAAGGTGACGCAAATGATTATTTTGGTAAGGGCTTGTGTGGAGCCGAACTTATTGTTTATCCAGATAGAAAGGCCACATTTAAGGCACAGGTTAATATGGCTGTAGGAAACGTTTCATTTTATGGTGCAACTTCTGGAGAGGCTTTTATCAAAGGAATGGCAGGAGAACGTTTTTGTGTGAGAAACTCAGGTGCACGTGTTGTGGTAGAAGGGATTGGAGACCATGGCTGTGAGTATATGACTGGTGGAATAGTAATTGTTTTAGGGCAAACTGGTAAAAACTTTGCAGCTGGAATGAGCGGAGGTTATGCCTATGTTTTTGATGATTTAAGTGATTTTGATGAGAAATGTAATAAGGAAATGGTTAGCTTAGACGAGTTAACTAGCGACGATGAGGACATACTTCGTAGTATGATCACTAAACATTTAAAAGTAACTCAAAGTGAAATTGCTGCGGATATTTTAGAAAATTGGGAAAAGGAAATTAAGAAATTTGTAAAAGTTTTTCCTGTAGATTACAAGCGAATTTTGTTAAAAAAACTAACAGAGACAGTAGCTGCTTAAGTTTGAATTTGAAAAATTAGAAATAATTAATATTATGGGTAAACCAACTGGTTTCTTAGAATTTGAAAGAAAAGCATCCCAAAAAAGAGATGTTAATGAAAGAAAAAAAGATTTTAACGAAGTTGAATTAAACTACTCGGATAGACAAACTATAGAACAAGCTTCCAGGTGCATGGACTGTGGAATACCATTTTGTCATAGTGGCTGCCCCCTTGGAAACATTATTCCAGAATTTAATGATGCAGTATACGAAGAAAATTGGCAATTTGCATTCGAGCTATTGAGTTCAACCAATAATTTTCCTGAGTTTACAGGTAGAATTTGTCCCGCACCTTGTGAGTCCTCCTGTGTTTTGGGAATTAACAAACCACCTGTTGCTATTGAATATATTGAGAAATCAATCGCGGAAAAAGCATTTGAGAATGGGTGGGTAAAGCCAAAACCTCCGAAAAAACGGACAGATTTTAAAGTGGCAATAGTAGGTTCAGGGCCAGCTGGTTTAGCTGCAGCGGCACAATTGAACACAGCAGGACATTCTGTTACTGTTTTTGAAAGAGCTGACCAAATAGGGGGTTTAATACGATATGGAATTCCTGATTTTAAATTAAATAAAGAGATTATTGATAGGCGATTATTGATAATGGAAGCAGAAGGTATTTCTTTTAAAACAAACACTAACGTAGGAATTGATATCAAAGCTGAAAAATTATTAAATGAATTTGATGCAATTGTTTTGTGTGGAGGTTCCACTATTCCAAGAGAAATTGAAATAAAAGGAAGGAATTTAAAAGGAATTTACCCCGCTATGGAATTTTTAAGCCAACAAAATAAAAGAATTGCTAATCTAAAGGTAACAGACTTAGCTTCTGAGAAAGATCACGCAGGAGATGTTTATGCGAATGGAGATATATTAGCCACAGGAAAAAATGTTTTTGTAATTGGAGGAGGGGATACAGGTTCTGACTGTGTAGGAACTTCAAATCGCCAAATGGCTAAATCTGTATCTCAAATAGAAATAATGCCAATGCCTCCTATTAATCGTGCAGATTCAACTCCATGGCCTTTATGGCCTATGCAATTGCGTACCTCTACTTCTCATGAGGAAGGCTGTGAGCGGTCTTGGGGAATAAATACCAAAGAGTTTATTGGAGATGAAGAAGGAAATCTGAAAGCGCTTCGTTTGGTAAATATTGAATGGGTGAATGAAAGTGGCAAAATGGTAATGAAAGAAATAGAAGGCTCAGAAAAAGATTATCCTGCCGAATTAGTCCTTGTTGCCGCAGGTTTTTTAAATCCTAAACATGATGGCTTGCTTTCCGACCTTGATGTTAAATTAGATAATAGGAGGAACGTTCAAACTTCCAATTACCAAACCAACATCAAAAAAGTATTTTCTGCTGGAGATATGCGAAGAGGGCAGTCATTGGTTGTATGGGCTATTTCTGAAGGTAGAGAAGCCGCAAGAGCCGTAGATGAATTTTTACAAGGCCACTCTTTTTTGGAATCAAAAACAGTTTCTATGTTTTCAAGAGAATATAGTGGAGTTTAAATTTTAATTCATTTTTTTTTATGACCTTCTTTAAACCCACTCTATTTTTCACCTTCAATGGCAAAATTGATTTATTTTTATAAAGTGAAAACCAGACTAGAAATAAATTTTTGAAATTGTAGTTTTGATTGAAAAGTATATTAGGTTTAAAAATTGAAAAGAAATGGAGTTGGAATATCTTCTTTTATTCTTTTTGATAAATTAGTTCTGTTGGAATTAAATCTGGTTTAGCATAACTTAATCGAGCTATTTTTTTTGTGCTATGATAGCTGTCCAAGCCACTAACTGTCAATGTTCCGGCTTGTTCAATATCCACAAACCCATCCTGTCTAATACAATTTTCTGGAATATAGATTTCGATTATTTTTCCAATAATTAACGTTGTCCCATTTAATTCTATTGGTATCTTTTGAACAAACTCACAACCAAATTTAATTAAACTTTCTTTCACAAAAGGTGCAAAAAATGTTTCTTTTTGCTCAGATTTTAAGCCAACTGCTTCAAATTCTGAATTTCCTTTTGGATACCTTGCAGAAGTTTGATGCGCTGCTTTATAAATATTTTCGTTTAAATGATTTATGGTATAAAATTTTGTTTCAAGAATGTTTTCTAAAGTATGTCTTGGAGATAAATCAGGTCTAACTATAAATGCGCACAGAGCTGGATTAGCTCCAAGATGAATTAATGAATTAAAAATGGCAAGATTTTCTTGCCCTTCGAAGTTTTTAGTACCAATCAAAATCACACTTTTAAAACCTCCTAAAGAATTGATAAATGAGGCTCTAAAACGCGATTCCATTTTTAAAAGATCAATAGATTCAATTTTTTTTACATTTTTCCCGTTCATGATTAAAATAGCTGCTATTCTGTTAATTAATAGTTTAATATTCCAATATTTTAATTTCTTTCTAATTTAACGTGAGTTCGATATAACTAGAAGTTCAAATTTAGTTGTTTTGTATCGACAAATTGCTTCATAATTGAAGGTTTTTTTTCTGTAAAATTGTATGCAATTAAAGCTGAAAATGTATTGTTTAAGAAGTTTATTGGACTT
>JANNWE010000442.1:0-4232 GCA_031414675.1 Cytophagaceae bacterium | reverse complement strand
AATTAAATATTTCACTTAATTCAATCATTATTTCCAAATTAGTTTATTTTCTTATATGAGGCAGAATAAATAAATTAAGATTCATGTATATACACCAAGTATCTGAAAATCACACATTCCGAAAGGATTTATATTGTTAAGAAAAAGACTCTAATTCAAACTGGAAACTCTTAAAGCGAAATTTTTGGGTGAAGGTTAGTATTTTTAAAAAAAATACTTTAAAAACTAAAGATTGATTGCTTTTGCAAAAATTAAAATGAACCAAAAAATACTTTCAAAATAATCAAAACACAATTGGTTTAAATTGAATGTCAACTCGCCGGTTTTTGGCTCGCCCTTCCCAGGTATTGTTGTCAAATGCAGGTGCATCGAAAGCAAAATCTTTGTATTTAATCTTTTCTTGGGGGATTTCCATTGTTTTGAGTAGGTCAATTACAGAATGGCTACGCATTCTACTTAGATATTCGTTAAACTCTCTTCCGCCTACAGGATCGGTGTGGCTCATGATATTTATTTCATAATATTCAAGATTTTTTATTCCTTTAACTAGGTCTTCAAGTTCCAAGGCTTGTTTTTTATCAACATAATAGCTCCCTCCTCCAAAATAAATGCTAGTGATTATCTCCTTCATTTCCTGACCTAAGGTGTTGGCCCAAGAAAACAGTAAAAATACTAAAAGCGATTTCATCTTATGAAATTATTTTTATGATTAAAGATACTGTTTTTCAATTTAATTTATAAAAATAAATTATTAAATTTTATATTTTTTAATACTTGAATAAACCAATAATACAAAAAAAATACAACCTAGTGTGAAAAGATTATTTCAGGTTTAAGAATATTTCTTACTTTTTTCAGAAAATAATAATAATAAATTACTTAAATCATGTAAAATTTATTCAAATACTATTTTCCTTAGTAGCTCTGAATGTGATCGGCTAATTCTATGACCAGCTTCTGGAATATATATATATTGTTTTAAACTATCTATCCCCATTTTCTTTTTTGCATATTCAAAATTTTCAACAGAAACTACCCAGTCTTTACCACCATACATAACAACTGTGGGAATATTTATTTTTTGCCAAATAGACTCAATTTTTCTAAGATTTGCAGCATGAGCAAATTTTTCATCGGTGGCAGTATTAAATCTTTTAGGCAAAAACCAACGAATAATGAACCATTTACCATATTTCGAAAATTTAAAAAACTTCTCTGCGTCTGGATTAATAGCCGGTGCCATCATAATTAGTTTCTGATATTTTTCTGGATTTTTAGCAACCATAAATGCTCCAATGGGTGCACCATAAGATCTACTAACTATAATTGCTTTTTTAGATGATTTATTTAATTCTATCACCTTCTCCAATATTTCAGCTTGTATTTCTATTGAAACATGTTTGTACTTTTTTTTATAATAAGATTTTCCATATCCAGGACGATCCGGTGCTAATAAATGAAATTTTTCTTGATACGATTTATCATCAAGCTGTTTACTAAAACCTTCCCAACGGCCTGGAGCTCCATGAATGAATAGAATAGGGGGCAAAGAATCGTTTCCAAAAGTTGCAAGGAAAGTTTGGGAATTTTTAGTTTTCAAAACTTCATAATTGGGCTTAAAACTTAAAGAATCATAATGCTTTCTTATCTCTTTCTCAGTAACTACATATTTTTTGAAACAAGAACTCAGATTCAAAAGAAGGAAGCAAACAAAAACACTTAATTTAATTTTCAATATTTATTCAATTTTTGAGCTTTATGCAAATAATAAAATTTTTAAAGTATGAATATTACTCCAAATACATTAAAAAGGTTTAAAATCCTTAGTTTTTATTATTAGAAAAAATACTTACAAATCTAACTTTTTCATGGCCAATAAAGCATAATCCACGGCTCTGGCTGTCAATGCCATAAAGGTCAAAGATGGATTTTGATTACCGACTGATGTCATAGCTGCACCATCTGTGACAAAAACATTTTTACATAAATGTAACTGGTTAAATTCATTGAGTAGTGAAGTTTTAGGATCTTTTCCCATTCTTATTCCTCCCATTTCATGAATATCCAAACCAGGGTTTTGTTGACTGTCAAACATTGAAATATTATTACAACCGGCATTTTCTAACATTTCAGAGGCCTGTTGCTGGAAATCTTTCATCATTTTATGATCATTTTCATCATAATCAATATTTATTGCTAATTGAGGAATTCCCCATTGATCTAACTTTTCTGACAAATGAACAAAATTACTTTCTTTTGGAATAGTTTCCCCTTGCATTTGGATATAAATACCCCATTCTCCTGGTTTTGTACTATCCGTTTTAAATTCTTCTCCAAATGAATGTGGCGATGCAATACCCTGTCCTCTTCCAGCTGAAAATGCTACCATGTAGCCTCTTTGAAAATCCATTTCCTGTTTTTTTACATTTCTAAATGATGGCATAAAGGCGGAAGTTGGTCTTCTTCCATAATAATAACTATCTTCAAATCCTTCCATTTTGGCGTTCCCTTGCCCTCTATATTGATGAAAAGCTATAAATTTCCCCAATAAGTCATTGTCATTCCCAATTCCGTTAGGGAATCTATTTGATTTAGAATTCAATAAAACTAAGTTAGAGTTTAAGCAAGCAGCATTTAAGAAAATAATTTTGGCATAATAAATAAATTCCTCTTTTGTATTTGTGTCAATAACTTTTACACCTGACGCTTTTTGGGTTTTTTCGTCATAAATAATAGAATGTACGACAGAAAATGGACGTAAGGTAAGGTTCCCAGATTTTGCCGCCCAAGGAATTGTGGAAGAGTTAGAAGAGAAATAGGCTCCAAATGGGCATCCTCTATAACATAAATGCCGAGCCTGACATTGAGCTCTTCCTTGCTCAAAGTGAATTGGTTGCGGATCTGTTAAATGAGCACATCGACCAATAATTACCTGTCTATCTTTGTATTTTTTCGCTATTTCCTTTTGAATATGTTTTTCTACGCAGTTTAATTCCCAAGGTTTCATAAATTCTCCATCTGGCAGTGTAGGAATTCCATCTTTATTGCCACTTATTCCTACAAATTTTTCAACATAACTATACCATGGTGCTATGTCTTTGTATCGAATGGGCCAGTCTACCGCGAAACCATCTCTTGCTGGTCCTTCAAATTCCGCATCTGACCACCTTTGGGTTTGTCTAGCCCATATTAAAGACTTTCCACCCACTTGGTATCCTTTGATCCAATCAAAGGGTTTTTCTTGAACATAAGGATGAACATCATCTTTAACAAAAAAGTGTTGAGTTGCTTCCTCATAAGCATAACATTTATTTACGATAGGATTATCAATCTTTTCGATTTTGGTCTCTCGACCCCTATGTTCAAAATCCCATGGGCTTTTCATTGCAGTTGGGTAATCTTCTACATGTTTTACATCTCTGCCTCGCTCCAAAACTAAAGTTTTTAATCCTTTTTCACACAATTCTTTCGCTGCCCATCCTCCAGAAATGCCGGAGCCAATAACTATGGCATCATATGTGGTCTTTTTATTCATGTCCATATTAAAATTTGCCATATTGCTCTATGTAATAATTTTCTTTCTCTCTCATATTTTTAATGTCTTTTTTCTTTTTATCTAAATAACCACATAAGTGTAATAGACCATGTGCCATTACTCTAATCATTTCTGTTTCAAAACCTACATGAAACATAAATGCATTTTCTCTAATTCTATCAACACTTATGAAAATATCACCTTCAATGCTTTTTTTTTCTTCAGAATTATCAAAAGTGATTATGTCAGTATAGGTATCGTGATTAAGATATTCTTTATTGATTTTTAATAATGCTTCATCATTTAAAAAAATATAATTCAATTCTAACAAATTATAGTTCTCTTGAGAAATTAAATCATTTAACCATCTTTTCTTTTTTCTCCTTTCAGTTATTTTAAATTTTTCAATTTCAATATTAAAATTTATCATTCATTTTATTAATTAAATACCAACAATAGGCTTGTTTCGAGTGTTTTTCCCTAAATATTCATATACTACTTCATTCAATTTATACCAGTTCAACCGAGTCTCAACTACATATGGAAAGTAATCAATTGAAAATAAAGGGATAGATTTTATTTGATTTAAGAGAAAAGCCAAATTTACTAACAGAAAATCAAATCTGGATTGCAAAAAAACTCTCAACTTTTTAATCATATAAAAAGAAAGGAACAATGATAGAAAAAAATATAATTC
>JANNWE010000441.1:0-2684 GCA_031414675.1 Cytophagaceae bacterium | reverse complement strand
AGCACGCATTTGACGTCGAATTGCGTCTTGAATTTCGGAACAAACAAAAGAGGTGTCTATTTCACAATTTAAAAAATTATACGATTTGTAGGTAGTGAAGTCTGTGTCATAACTATAGTCATTGTCTACCAAAACTCGCATTGATTGACATCCAGAAAAACCTAAAATTGTAATAAAAGCAAATAAATAAACTTTTTTCATAATGAGTTTGAGTTTTAAAATTTTAATAGGTACGGAAAACTTTAGTTGTCAGTTGCTTAGAACGTACGAATATTATAATAATTACCTAGTATACCAAAAATAAACACCTTTAATTTGGAGAAATATATATATTTCTTAAAATAAACCTTTTTCCTGTTGCTTTATTTCAATCTTTAAATTCCTATATAATATATTAATGCACTCCTCATTTCTTTTTTTGATAAACTTATATCCCATTGACAAGAACCTATTGCATCTATTATAGAGGCATTTACTTTTTTGCCTTTATTCTTTTTGTCTTGCTGAGTTAAAGCAATGATATTTTCAAAATCAATTTGATCAATGTCTACCCTTCCATAGACTGTAAACAAAAATTCTTCAATATCAAGAAATGTTTTTTCCTCTATCATCTTTTTTACAAATGCGAGATAACTTTCCATAATCATCCCTGCCGCAATGGCTTCACCATGTAAAAGCCTTTTTTTCCCTTTGTCTAAATAAAAAGTTTCGATAGCATGACCTAAAGTATGTCCAAAATTTAATATTTTTCTTAACCCTTTTTCTGTTGGATCTTCTGCAACCACAGCCTTTTTAATTTCAACAGAATGTCTAATCAAGTCTTCTAAATCTTGATTAATTAAGTCTTTTACTATTATTTCATTCCATTTTTTCTTATCTCTAATTAAACAATGTTTAATAATTTCAGCAAAACCTGAACGAAGCTCATTCTTTGGCAAGGTCTGTAAAAAAGATGCATCTATTATTACAGCATTTGGAAGCGAAAAAACTCCAATATGATTTTTAAAACCTAAAAAATCTATTCCAAGCTTTCCTCCTACACTAGCATCTACCTGTGAAAGTAGGGTAGTAGGAATTTGAATAAAATCAATGCCTCTTTTGTAAGTGGCAGCACAAAAACCTCCCATATCACCAATTACACCTCCACCTAAGTTAACCAATAATGCATGCCTGTCTAGTTCAAAATTTGTCATTTGTTCCCAAATCAACTGACAAGTTGCTACTATTTTGTGCTGTTCCCCACTCTTAATAGTAATAAGTTTATGGCTTGGCAAATGGGACTTTACTAGTGGGTAGCAAAACTTTTTGGTATGTTCATCTACCAATACTACTATTTTTGAATAGTACTTGCCTTCAAAAAAAGAGCTTAATCCATTTGAAATTTTATCAATTATTACTGCTGCCATCAAAATTTATTTTAAACAAAATTACGGCTTATTATCTAAGAGAAAAAGAATAGGGATTACTTTGTGTTATTAATTGTATAATTCAAATTATTAAAAAAGATTTTCTGCTAGTACCTTTGTGAAAAAATAGAAAAGTGGATACAATAAAAATCATACTTACATATTTTCCAAACCTTTCGCAAGAACAAATCAAACAATTTGAGAAGCTACAAGACTTATATACATTTTGGAATGCTCAAATAAATGTAATTTCAAGGAAAGACATGGAGCACCTGTATGAAAAACACGTGTTGCATTCTTTAGGAATAGCTAAAGTCTGCCATTTTGTTGATCAAACAGATATTCTAGATGTTGGTACCGGCGGTGGCTTTCCAGGAATACCATTGGCTATTTTATTTCCAAATGTAAACTTTCATTTAGTTGATTCTATTGGTAAAAAAATTAAAGTTGTCGCTGAGGTAGCGGCAGCCTTAGGATTAAAAAACCTAACCTCCGAACACCATCGAGCCGAGCATGTATCGGGAACCTACGATTTTGTTATAAGCCGTGCTGTAACCAGAATGGCTCCATTTATAGAATGGATAAAAGACAAAATCAATAAAAATAATTTTAATACTTTAGCAAACGGAATATTATATTTAAAAGGAGGAAATTTAGAGGAAGAACTAGCCGAAGCTAAAAGAAAATACGTTGTTTATGACTTATCAGATTTCTTTTCTGAGGAGTTTTTTCTTACAAAAAAAGTAGTCTACGTGCCTTTTTAATGCTAAAGAAATATAAAAGCTAATTATATAATACCCTTGCTTTATGTCCGCTGTAGGTTTTATTAATCATTCTATTTTTGAAATAGTTTTAAAAGCTACCTTAAATTTTTATGGAAAATATGCGGAGCCAATCCTTGGAAATAAAATTATCTCAGAAATTAATACCCTATGGAATGCTCCTCAAACGGTAATCAAAGTTAATCAGCTAGATTATAGCATAAAATTTGACATTGACTTTCGTTGTTTAAATAGTTCGGATGTTCTCCGTTTAATTTATCAAAATACGAATCATGAACAAAACTACATTCGAATTGAGGATAAAAATGTTGCTGAAAGATCTATGATGGGATTTGGCTTGGGGGAAAATTCTGGTCATTGGCTAATAACAGACCAATTAGGAGAATCCACTACTGCCGCACATGAATTTGGGCATGCTTTGGGCTTGCCTCACCCTAACGAAATAGATTATAGAAATACGGGAATGCCTCCCATAATGGCCCCTAGAGGTACATTT
>JANNWE010000440.1:0-27964 GCA_031414675.1 Cytophagaceae bacterium | reverse complement strand
CATACCCTAAATTTTCTTTCAGGAAGAGATAAAATACTGGTTCCAAAACAAAGAAGAAAATTTATTGATTTTATAAATGTAAACAATGCAAGAGAAAATAATTTAAAAGATATTTCTGTAAAAATACCTTTGGGGATATTATTAGTAATTACTGGAGTAAGTGGATCCGGTAAATCAACATTGATTCGTAAAATATTGTATCCAGCCTTAGCTAAAATGAAAGGTGAGTTTGGAGATGAAGTAGGAAAATATGGGGAAATAACTGGAAGTATCAGCCGGATCAATCAAATAGAAATGGTGGATCAAAACCCAATTGGCAAATCAAGTCGCTCCAATCCAGTTACTTATATTAAAGCTTACGATACCATAAGGGCTTTAATGTCGGAACAACCGCTATCAAAAACTAGGGATTATAAACCTTCCCATTTTTCATTTAATGTCGATGGCGGACGTTGTGAAGCCTGTCAAGGTGAAGGTTACCAAACGATTGAAATGCAATTTATGGCTGATGTAAAATTAAATTGCGAGAGTTGCAATGGCAAAAGATTTAAAAAAGAAGTGTTAGAAGTTAAATTTCATGAAAAAGACATTTCAGATATTTTAGACTTAACTGTTGATGAAGCAATAGATTTTTTTAAAATAAATCAACCAAAATTGGCTGAAAGATTACAGCCTCTTCAAGATGTTGGTTTAGGTTATATCAAATTGGGTCAATCTTCAAGCACTCTTTCTGGAGGAGAAGCCCAAAGAGTAAAGCTTGGGTTTTTCTTAGGCAAAGGCAATGCGGACAAAGGAAAAACTTTATTTATTTTCGATGAACCCACCACTGGCTTGCATTTCCACGATATTAAAAAGCTGCTAAAAGCTATGAACGCCCTTGTTGAACAGGGTGATAGTGTAATAATAATTGAGCATAATATGGAGGTTATTAAATCATCTGATTGGATTATTGATTTAGGACCAGAAGGAGGAGAAAAAGGCGGTTTTGTTTGTTTTGAAGGTACTCCAGAAGATATGAAAAAAATAAAAGGCAATTACACTGCCTCTTATTTGAAAGAGAAATTGAAATGAAAACACCATTAGTTATAAAATTAATACTTTTATTAGTATTAGCTTGGCGATTAATCTTAAGTAATAAAAAAACAGCCAAATTAGATTCAAAAGAATACGAAAATTTAAATGATTTGCCCAATATTCAAATTGAAAAACCAACAAAATCAAATCAACCAGTAAAAGATATAATTACTTTTTATAGAAATGTTTCTAGATTAAATCAAAATGCCTCTAAAAATTATTTTTTAACTTATTTAGTTGATAAATTGGATAAAATTTATTCAAAAGGAGGAATCTTTAGACTTTTTTGGTACGATCAACATTTGATTGTTCCTTTTTATCAATCTTTAAGCCTATTAAATTTAAATGTTGAGCAGCATAATTTTGAAAAAATCCTAATTTCTATATCTGAAACAGGATTTAAAGAATTGGCTGAAAAAAAAATTCCAGAAAAAGATATATTTCTACCTGACAAATATGGTAACGAAGCTTTGTTTTCTGATTTTGATTCTAATTTTAATTTAGAAAAATATTGTTCGGCTCTGATAAAAACCTTCTATGCCCACTAAAAATTCAACTCCTTTCATTTATTTGCTGGCTTCTATGTATTTAGCGGGCATTATTGGTCTTAGTAATGCCAATTCTCAATTATTTTTTAAATTTTTAACTCCATTACATTTACTTTTTTCTTTTATTATTTTAATAATTTTCCAAGTTCCTAAAGAAAAATATTTTTGGACATTCTTATTTTTTTGCATCTCATTTGGTTATTCCATTGAAGTATTAGGAGTAAAAACAGGGCTAATATTCGGTAATTACAAATACAATAACACATTAGGAATAAAATTTTTTGATGTTCCACCAATTATCGGAATCAATTGGTTTTTAATGGTATTTTGCATAGGTACTCTTATACAAGCAGTATGGAAAGAGAATTTAAATACATTTTTTAAGACCATAATTGGAGCTAGTGTTTTAACAATTTTCGATTTTGTGGCCGAACCTGTGGCAATTTACTTAAACATGTGGGAATGGTTTGGACAACTCCCCCCCCTTCACAATTATTTAGCCTGGTTTATAGTGTCTTTTGCTTTATTATTTAGTTTTTTTAAATTGCCCTTTAAAAAAAATAACCCTATTGCTCCTTCTCTATTCATATTCCAACTACTTTTTTTTATTTTTTTAAGACTTTTACTAGTTTTTAATAATTAGACACTAAGTTGTAAATAACAATTTCAAGTTTAAAAATATATCTGAAATTAAAAATTAAGTTAAACAATAAATTATAGAAGAAAAACACATTTGCATTTAATGTTAATTCCAATTAAACAAAAAAAGAAAATTTTTAGATTTTTTTTTAAAAGTTCTATTGGGCATTACTAATTTACCTAATTTTACTTATCAACATATTTAAAAATAATGAACAACATTTTTGAAACAGAAAAAATTAAAACTATTCTTCCCAAAATTAAAGAATTTGTAAAAACCCATTTGTACCCTTTAGAAACTTTTGAAAATTTAAATGGAAAATTTACAGCTATAGAACCAATTTTGTTTGAAAAAAGAGAGTTGGTAAAAAAGGAAGGTCTTTTTGGTTTACATCTTTCAGAAAGTGAAGGTGGCCTTGGTTTAAATCTATGTGAATTTGGGCAAATATCAGAAATATTGGCTTATACACCTTTTGGCCATTATGTTTTTAATACCCAAGCACCAGATATTGGGAATACAGAATTATTGCACAAATATGCGTCGAAGGACTTAAAAGATAAATACCTTAAACCTCTTCAGGAAGGGAAAATAAGAAGTTGTTTCAGCATGACAGAACCAGCTTTTGCCGGTTCTAATCCAGTTTTGATGGGAACTACCGCTATTAAAGACGGTAATGAATATGTAATCAATGGTCATAAATGGTTTACTTCTTCTGCAGATGGAGCTGCATTTGCGGTGGTAATGGCGGTAACCAACCCAGATGCTGCACCTCACCAAAGGGCAAGCCAAATTATTGTGCCTCTTGATTCAGAAGGATTTGAATTTCTAAGAAATATACCAATAATGGGGCATACTGGGGACGGTTGGGCAAGCCATGCAGAGGTAAAATATCATAATGTTAGAGTTCCTCTTTCTAATTTAGTAGGTTCAGAAGGATCAGGTTTTAAATTGGCTCAAGAACGACTAGGGCCTGGAAGAATTCACCATTGTATGCGTTTTATAGGTATTGCTCAACGAAGTTTTGATTTAATGTGTAAATATGCTCTTTCAAGAAAACTTACCGAAGATAAATTTTTAGGTGACATGCAATTTATTCATGGATTTATTGCTGAAAGCAAAGCAGAAATTGATTCAACACGTCTTTTGGTATTAAATACTGCAAAAAACATTGATGAGTTTGGAGCTGCAGCATGCCGAGATGAAATATCAGCTATTAAGTTCTTAACAGCTAATATGATGCTTCGCGTTGTAGATAGAGCTATTCAAGTCCACGGTGGATTAGGAATGACCAGTGATGTCCTGCTTTCCTATTGGTATGCGCATGAGCGGGCGTCAAGAATATATGACGGAGCCGACGAAGTGCATAAATCTGCATTAGCAAAAAATTTATTAAAAAACTTTGTTTCTAAATCATAGATGCTAGAAGATAAAGCCACAGAAATTAGAACAGGAGAAGAGCTTGATTCTGATAAATTGCAAAGCTACTTACAAACAAAAATTGAAGATTTTGGACAAATTACCAACATTTTACAATTTCCAGGAGGGTACTCCAACCTCACCTATCAAATAGAAACTGAAAACAAAAAATATGTTTTAAGAAAACCACCAAAAGGGGCAGAAAATATTAAAGGTGGACATAATATGCAAAGGGAATTTAATATTCTCAAAAGTTTACATAATGCAAATTTTAAAAAAATACCTAAACCAATCCTATTTTCAGACGATCATTCAATTGTTGGTTCTGAATTTTATTTGATGGAAAAAATGGAAGGTGTAATATTACGATCTTCTAATTTCAAAACACAAAAGGAAGAATTGAATCCTAAAAAAATGGAATCACTTTCAATTAGTTTATGTGAAACATTAGCTCAGCTTCATAAAATTGAATTAGAAAATAGTGGATTATTAAATTTAGGGAAGCCAGAAGGATATATAAAAAGGCAAGTAGACGGTTGGTTTGAAAGATATAATAAATCAAAAACCGATGAAATAAGTGAGTTTGAATTAGTTTTCCATTGGCTCGTTGAGAATATGCCTAAAGAAATTAAACCTACATTGATTCATAATGATTTTAAATATGATAATGTTGTCTTCAATTTTGAAACAAATAAAATTATTGCAATCCTCGATTGGGAAATGACTACAATCGGCGATCCTAGGATGGATATTGGAACTAGTTTGTCTTATTGGTGTGAACCTACCGATGGCGAATTTGAGAAAACTTTTAATCTTACCTGGCTCCCGGGCAATTTAAATAGGGAGGATTTTGTGCAACTATACCAAAAAACTAACCCAATAGATCTTTCTGAAATACTGTATTTTTATGTGTTTGGCCTTTTTAAAAATGCCATAGTAATACAACAGATTTACAGCAGATTTAAAAAAGGCTTAACACAAGATACCCGATTTTCAAATCTGGGATTTGGAGTTAAAACACTAATAAAAAAGGCTTTAAAATCTATTGAAAGTAAAAAAATGAAATAATACCTAAGCTATAAATTCTAAAAAAATTTAATTTAACTCTATTCACAAAATAAAATTTTTAATTATAGAATTTATTGCATTAATGTTATTTTTGAAAATCCATAGCTTTTTTTAAAAGTTAAATTTCAACAAAAATCTAAGGAATAATTTCATACCTATTCTTTTAAAAAAGTTTTTTTATAAATTTATTAAAGCTAATTTTGAACTTAATTCGTTTTATAAAATTACTCTAAATGAATATTTTTGGGTCTAAAATTATTGATTTTTGCAAAAAAAATTCAATCCTCTTATCAATTTTCTTAATTGCTGCTTGCATTAGATTTGCCCTCTCATTTGTAAATGGATATGCCAATGATGATCATTATACCGTAATAAAAATTTTAGTTGATAGAAATTTTATTCCTGAAAGAGCCGATTGCCCTATTTGCTATCAACCAAAATTATACTATCTGATATGTGGAGCTTTTATTAAGACATTCAATGTTACCAATTACGAAAATAGAATTATTCTTTCACAACTTGTGAATTCTGTTTTTGGAATAATTACCTTAATATTTTTTTGGTTATTTATTAATAAGCAAAATATTACCAAAACCACAAAATTGATTTTTTTTGGTGGTTTAGCCTTAAATGCAGGATTACTTTCTATTAATATCATGGGGTCAAATGACTCCTTGACTATATTGATGGGAGTGGCAACTTGTTATTTTGTGGATTTGTGGCTTAGTAACTATAAACTAAAAAATGCGATTTTGATAGGCCTTTTTGTTACATTAACTTGTATTTCAAAAGGCAGTGGTTTTGTACTTTTATATGCCGTGGTTTTATTTTGGCTTATTCACTATTTTTTAAATAAACCTATTAATAAAAAGCTTCATGTTAGATCACTGTTATTTACCATTGTTTTCTTTATAGCTTTAGTTCCATTTTTAGGTGGTTATATGTCTAATTTAAAATCAAAAACCTCATTTATCTCGTCATGGAATACTAAAAATTCTCCCATTTATTTTTTCAAAAACTTCCATCCAGAAACTAAGGGTACTATGAATAGACCGGGTGTTCAAAATATTGCAACTGGATATTTTACTTTTAGATGGATGGACTTAATACAAGATCCTTTTATTTCAATTGATGAAGAAAAAATCCAGATTCATCGAACTTCTCTTTGGTCACAATTATACGGTAGAACTACATTTGGACATTTTAGTCAATGGCCTCCACCATGGATTTCAACAGGAAATTATTTAACTGAATTAGGAAGAATTGCGATGTTCACTGGAATTGTTTATTTGCTTTGTTTTATTTTCGGTCTTTTAAGTCTAATACTTCAACTTTTGAAAGCAATTAAAAGCTGGAAAATAGATTTCTTACTTAGCAAAGATATGTTTTTCTTAATAATCACGACTGCATTTTTAGCCTCAAGTGTTTACTATGCCTACATAATTAGAGATTATTCCAGTATGAAATCTATATATATTTTTCCAGGCTATATAGCTTATATTGCTTTGATGATTAAAGGCTTGCATTTCTTAGAAAGTAAAAAAATAAGATATTTAATATATATTCCAATTATTATTCTAGCCCTTGTTAATCTAACAGAAATGATTATTCTTTTCAAGGATTTATGGTTAATTAAAAATAGGATCGGTGGCTTTCTTTAATAAGTTAATTTGATTAATTGATTTTTAATTAATCCAATTTGAATAATATAAATTAAATTCTTTAAAAACCATTCTTGCTGTTAAACTATTTAAATATCACCACCTTACGCATAAGATCTGAAATATTAAAATAGTATAAACCATTTACGAATTGGGAAGAATTAAGACTATTTTCATTTTTAATAGTTTGTTTCAATACTAATTGGCCCCTCTGATTAAACACTTTTAATTCTTTTCCTATAAGCTTTTCGTTCACCTTAATATGTATTAAATCTGAAGCTGGATTTGGATAAACTTCAAATTGATGAATCTCTTGTTCTAAAACAGATAAAACACCATTGGAAGGTATGACTATCGGGGTAATTGATGGTCCAGTTTTACCGGTTTGGTTGTCAGCATTATAAGTGGCAGCTTGGGAAATAAAACTTCCTGTTCCATTTGGAATTCTTGCAAATCCAAAATCATCTTTTTGTTCACTAAAACTTACTTCATCAATAATTGCACCTTCTGGACTTACCAAATACAAACTTTCACCAGATTTCGATAATTTAAAGTTGGTATGAAGTTTTCCTTGCAAAGGCTGTTCATCAGCCCAAATTATTAGAAAACTATTAGCTGCTATCATGGTTCCAGTTGGAATGACCCATTTCTTTAAATTTGTTGGATTATCAGATAGGAAATATCCTCCTAAATTAATTGGATTGCTAGTTAAATTGAATAATTCAATCCAATCGTCAGCCTCTTTATTTTCATCTAAAATCTTGGTGTTGGAGGCTACTAATTCATTAATAACAAAAGATTTACTAATAGGAGAAGAAGATTTAACTTGGTAAATGTACACATTATGTTCTGCTCCTACTGGATCATAGCTTATTGTACCAGAATTATTAGCAGAAATCGATTCAATATAATATCTAACATATTTACCAACTGAAAAAGCAGGAATATCTGCACCGTATTGTCCATCTTTTGCAATTCCATCATTGCTTTTTCCATCGTCAAACATTTCCTTTTTAATGAAATTTCCTGTTAAATTATCCGAAAAATATAAAAACACTCTTGAAATTCCTTCCGAAGAAGAAACTGTGGTTTTAATAGATACAGTATTTTTTTCTGTAGGCAATTCAAATTCTTTAGAATTAGTTGAAAAAACAGTTTTACTTATAATTGGAGAAATTCTGTTTACTTCTAATTGATTTTTTATGTAATTATATCGATTAGTGAAAAATCCTTTAAGAATTGGGATTTCTGATTGAAATTGAGAATAGGTATAAAGTGCTTTTGGATCTATTTTCACTAAGGGATCTATCTTTTTTGCCAAAGCATCAATAAAGGCATGACTAATTTTTGGATTAATAGATTCTTCATTTATGGTCCTTAAATGAGCCAAATATCGTTGTCTGTAGGCAGGAACAGCTAAAAGTCTATTTAAAAGCGGATAATTTACTTTGGTTTCATTAAAAAATGGGCTCCAAGTAGCCCTATTTTGTTCTATGGCACTATTTCCATCTACCTCAATAGGAGTCATTCGTTTGGTTTCGGCGTCTAAATATAAATAATAATCTTGGGCCCCTTTATTTACATAGCTATCATCATCACCAAATAGTACTTCTGAAGCTAGAAACCATAAAGTTTTATCTACATCCATTACATTTTGCATTACACTTTCTAAGTCCTTTAATTCTGTTTTATTGAGCTTTTCGGCCGTATTTACTAAATAATCCCAAGGCTTAGACAAATTTGAATTTTTTAGTGTGTAATATTTCTTAAAAAGAGTAGTATCGGGTCCCAAATAATTTAGTGCTGTTGTTCCAGTTCCAAAACCACCACCGCCTCCACCGCCACCCATACCTCCCATTATTGGAGGTGTAACCGCTCCTCCTGTTGCAGCAGGAGCATCAGCACGCCATCTTGCTCCATCATTACTAAACCACCATTCTTTTGTAAATTCTCCACTTATCTGCTCAATGTTGGGATAAATACCCCAATCCTTGTCGTTAATATATAAATGAACGAAATTTGTTTTAACAGCTGGAATATGTTTTCTCGCTAATTGTCCATAAACTACTTCTCGCAAATAAGACTCATCTTGATAAGCATTATTTAAATTAAGAGTTTCATAACCACCAATATTTTGGCCATCTATCTTAAAGTCTGCTTTTAATCCAAATGATTTTTTTTCTTGATTTCTTACACCAGAATAAGAAGTATTCCCTTTATATTCTACCCCAACATTTTCATAGGTCTTGCCTTCATAAACAACTTTTGCAATTACCATGTTGGTAGTATTGTAATTAGAAGTGAGTTGAGCTGCATAATCAGCTTGTGAAAAATATAACTTAATATCTTTTATCTGAGTAGTATCATAAAAGCCGGTAGTTCTTTTTACCCCAGAAAGTAACATTCTGTTGTCGGAATTAAAACTAAACTCTGAAGGAAGACTCTGAGAAAAACAAGAAAAATAAAAAATAAAAATAGCCAATATGAAAAATAATTTTTTTTTCATTTTTTAAATTAGTTGATAAAAAAGAATTATATAATATTGATATATACGGAATAAAATACTATTACGTTTTTAATTTTCGACTGAAATCAATTCTTTAACAATTTAATTCTAAAGAAATATCAAATTAAAACTAAGTTAAAATCTCATTTACAACTTTCCCATGTACATCGGTTAATCTGAATCTTCTTCCCTGAAACTTGAAGGTAAGTTGTTCATGATCAATACCTAAAAGATGTAAAAGAGTAGCTTGAAAATCATGTACATGAACTGGATTATTTGTAATATTATAACTAAAATCATCGGTTTCTCCATAAGAAAATCCTTTCTTTAAACCAGCACCGGCCATCCACATGGAAAAGCATCTTGGATGATGGTCTCTGCCATAATCTTCCTTATTCAACTTGCCTTGAGAGTATACTGTTCTTCCAAATTCTCCTCCCCAAATCACCAAGGTATCTTCTAATAAACCTCTTCGTTTTAAATCTACTATCAAAGCTGCAGAAGCTTGATCCGTTTGAATGCACTGATTTTTTATATTTTTAGGTAAACCGCCATGATGGTCCCATCCTTGGTGATACAATTGAACAAATCGAACGTCTTTTTCTAATAATTTTCTCGCTAATAAGCAATTGGCGGCAAATGTTCCTTTATTTCTACTATCCTTTCCGTACAGATTAAAAACTTCTTCGGGTTCATCCGAAGTGTCCATTACCTCTGGAACGGATGTTTGCATTCTAAAAGCCAATTCATATTGAGCCATTCTTGCATCTACCTCTGGGTCTCCCCAAACTTCATTTTGTAGACTATTAAGTTTAGAAAGATAGCCCAACATTTGTTGTCTATCTGCTCCATCATAACCCTCCGGATTATTTAAAAAAAGAACAGGGTCTTTTCCAGACCTAAACTGAACACCTTGATGCTCGGATGGCAAAAACCCATTTCCCCAAAGTCTTGCATAAAGTGGTTGATCTTTAGGAGCATTTTTAGAAACTAATACTATAAAAGAAGGTAAATTTTTATTTTCAGAACCCAATCCATAGCTTACCCAAGAGCCTATTGATGGCCTACCGGGTAATTGGTGACCAGTTTGAAAGAAAGTAATTGCAGGGTCATGATTTATTTGTTCGGTAAACATAGATTTAACGATGCAAATTTCATCAGTTATTTGAGCAGTATAGGGCAGCAATTCACTCACCCAAGTTTTATTTTTTCCATATTCTTTAAAATTAAAAACAGATGGCACAATTGGTAATGCAGCTTGGTTAGCACTCATACCGGTTAATCTTTGCCCTTTTCTGACAGAATCTGGCAACTCTTTCCCAAACATATTTAGTAATTTGGGTTTATAGTCGAATGTTTCAAATTGAGAGGGTCCACCGGCCATAAATAAATAAACTACTCGCTTTGCCTTTGGTGCAATTTTTGGCAAAGCATTCATAATTAATTGCTCAGTAGATTTAGCGTCCACAGAATTACTTAATAAGCCACTTAATGCCAATGCTCCTAAGCCGCCAGCAGTTTTAGAAAGAAAATTTCTTCGGTCTAATTTCTTATTTAACTCAGAAAATTCCGGAGTTTGCAATAGAAATTCATTTAGATTAGACATATAATTATCTTTTTGTCAAAGTAGCATCAGTATTCATTATTGCATTGGCAACCACAGCATTTGCGGCAATAAGCATTAAGTTATTTTCAGATTTTATTTTATATAATCCAGAATTTAACCAGCCTTTTGCTTTATGAGGTAATTTAATAAATCTATCGTATTCCGCCTTTTGCAATTCTAATAAAATATCTAATTCTTGTTCCGTAGCATATATCCCAGTTAGCTTTCTAAATGCTTTTGAAATAGCTTCTTTACTATTTGGTTCTGCTGCCATAGCTTCTCCTAAAACTTTGGCAGTTTCTATAAAAGTTGGGTCGTTCAAGGTAACCAATGCTTGTAAAGGAGTATTAGTAATTTGTCTTCTTACCACACAATAACTTCTGGAAGTGGCATCAAAAGTACTTAAAGTTGGATTTGGAACTGTTCTTTTTGTAATAATATACAGACTTCGTTTGTATACGTCTTTTGTAGAATCTGGTCTATAGGAGGTATTGTTAATTTCCCAAAGTCCTTCGGGTTGATACGGTTTAATACTTTTACCACCAATAGATGGGTTTAACAATCCACTAGCTGTCAATGCATTATCTCGAATCATCTCTGCTGTTAAACGACTTGATGGCCCTCTTGCTAACAGTCTGTTCTCGGGGTCATATTCTTTTAATGCATAAGAAGTTTTTGAATCTTGTTGATAAGTAGCAGACATTACCATTAGTTTTATGAGATTTTTTACATCCCAGCCCGATTCTAAAAAATTAACTGATAACCAATCCAATAATTCGGGATGACTCGGCATTTCGCCCTGATTGCCGAAATCTTCTGAAGTTTTTACTATGCCAAGTCCAAAAATGTTCTGCCAGAAATGATTTACAGCTACTCTAGCGGTAAGAGGATTATCTTTATTGGTAAGCCATTGAGCTAATCCCATTCTATTTTTAGGAAAATCTTTAGTAAATGGTAAAATACTAAGTGGAGTGTTTGGAAAAACTTGGCTCATCGGCAAATCATATTGCCCTCTTCTCAAGATAAACGACTTTTTAGGTTTTAACATTTCCTGCATAACCATTATTTCAGGTATTTTTTCTGTAGAATCTGAAAAAGCGGTTCTTATGTACTTTAAAGCCAATCTATTCAAATTCAGGCTATCATCTACTGCCATTAAATAATAGGTATGTAAAACGCCCTTTTCGAAGGAATTAATTTGGTTAAATGACTTTGAAATTATAGGTCCCCAAGAGCCTTTTCTAGCTAAAATCTTAATTTCATAATCTGTTAACTCTCTATCATACACTACTATATCATCTACTTTTCCTCCTTTAAAACCTAAGCCCCGCCCCCATCCACCAATTTGAAGAGCAGGCTCAGACTTGGAAAAGAAAATAATGTCTTTATAAAGCTGATCCATTGTAGTTTCCATTTCCGCCTCTATGCCATTCAAAAACAATTTAAATCCTTTTGCTGTTGAAGAACCGTCATAACGTAGTGTTAGCTGAATCCATTGATTTCTAACAATTTCTTTTTCAGTTATTTTGGAAATAGCATTTGAAGGAGCGGTATGAGCCATCATAATTTCAAGTTTATTTCCTTTTAATTGGATGCTGTATCCTTTAAAATTATAAAGCCTCTCCATATCACTTTTATGGAAAATCACTCCCTCTTTCATTTCTTTAGGGATATTAATCCACATTCCTATCGTAAATGGATCAGACTTTCTAAAAACACCTACTTTTTTCAAATCTAAATAGGAATCTCCATCAAATAGTATGCTTTTGCCCGTTTCATTGATTTCAAAAACTGGCCTCTCTCCATTAGTGCCACCATCTCTTTTTATTACACCCGACTGGCTTTTATCTATACTATTTCGTAAAGAATCCTCAAAACTAAAATAACCTTGTAAGCCTATTTTAGATAATTCATTAACATTTAAAGACTTATATTTTTCCTGTTTCAACCATATCTCAAACCTTTCATTTGCATTAATCACGCTTTTTTCTAAAACCTCCTCTTGATTTTTTATTTTCTCCTTTATAAACCGAACAATTTCCTCTTTTTCTCTACTCGGTAAAAGTATAGTTGGAGTTGGCATATCATCGTTCCAAGAAATCTGACCAGCTTCTTTAATATTATTAAAAAAACTAAACATTTCGTAATAATTCTTTTGAGAAATAGGATCATATTTATGGTCATGGCAGCGGGCACAGCCAAAAGACATTGCCAAAAAAGTTTCACCCAAAGTATTAGTCCTATCCATCACATATTCTGTCTGAAACTCTTCCTCTACAATTCCGCCTTCCATGTTCTGAGCATGGTTTCTGTTAAAAGCTGTTGCGATCAACATTTCTTTAGTCGGATTTTGCATAAGATCACCAGCCAATTGTTGATGTATAAAATTGTCATAACTCATATTACTGTTAAAGGCTGAAATAACCCAATCTCTGTAGGGTGACATATCTCTAAGACGGTCAACAGTGTATCCATGAGAATCAGAAAACCTTGCCATATCCAACCAGAAAATAGCCATTTTTTCCCCAAAATGAGAAGAAGATAAAAGCCTATCCACCTGTTTTTCATATGAATTTGGGTCTTTGTCATGTAGAAAAAAATCAATTTCTGGTAAAGTGGGAGGTAAACCAGTTAAATCAAAAGAAAGTCTTCGAAGTAACAGTTCTTTAGATGCACTTTTTGAAGGAACTAAATTATTTGATTCCAATTTTGAGAAAATAAAATTATCTATTGGATTATAAGCTATACTTTTCTTCAATACGGGTAAGGAATCCTTAATTGGTTTTACGAATGCCCAATGTGGTTTGTATTCAGCTCCATTCTCAATCCATTTAATTATAATAGCTTTCTCTCTAGCTGAAAGGCTTAAATGTGATTTAGGAGTGGGCATAAAATAAGAAGGATCCGAAGATATTATTCTATGAAACACCTCACTTTTAATTAAATTTTTTGGAGTAATGGCCCTCTTCCCAGGGCTTTCGGGTAGTTGAGAATAAGCATTTTCAGCAAAATCTAATCGAAGTCCTGCTTGTTGTTTTGTTTTATCGGGGCCATGGCATACAAAGCATTTGTCCGAAAGAATAGGTTTTACATGATTATTATAATCTATTACTTTTGGCAATAAGGCATAAGAATCAGCAATTTCCTTTGGAAAAATAATTGATTTCTTTTGTGCATAATTGCAAAAAAAAGAGAAACTAAAAATCAATAAAAAATAATATTTATTCATTTCTGCAATAACTTTTTTAAAGAGTCTTTCTTAAAATCAGAATTCATAAAATTAAAATTACCCATTTCAATCTGTAAGTCAGGTTTTGATTTTCTCAGTTTTTCAAATCCTTTCTCACTAATTTTTGTTTTCCAAAGAAAAACTACCTTTAAGTTAGGGATATTTATTAAATCTTCAATGCTTTTATCACTTACATTCGTATTATACAAATTTAGGTACTCTAAATTCTTCAATTCTTTTAAAGCAAAAAGTGCATTTTCTGTAATTAAAGTATTTTCCAAATTCAAACGATTAAGGTTTTTAAAATCGGAAAGTAAAGCTAAATCTTTATCTTCAACTGGCTGATAGCTAAGTTTTAATCTAATTATTTGATTTTCTATTATTTTTAAATCATTAATCAAATTAGGATTATAATTTCTAACATTTATAAAATTGGCTTCAATTAAATTAGAAGTAATACTCAAATTACTGATACTAATATCCATTTGTTTAAATCGTTCCATAACTTTATTAGGAATAGGCGGATTCTTTTGAAGAAATAGTTTGGCCTCTAAACTTAAATCTTCTTTTTTCAACACATTATAAATTTGTAATGAATCTATGATTTTAATTTTGGCGGGTTTGAAATTATCTGATACATAATCTAAATTATTGGTATTAATGATTTCTAATTCTTCTTTAAAAGAGGCTCCTTTTTTTATCCAAAAATGAATAATGGCAATTTCTTGTTTAGAAAGTTGAGGCTTGCCTTTTGGAGGCATGTGTTTATCGTGTTCTTGAGGCAGAATCAGATTTGTATAAATAGAGCTTAGACTTGGTTTTCCTACTATCAACACTTTACCATTTTTCCCTCCTTTGATAATATAATATTCACTATCTAGCCTTAATCCTGCTTTCCTCTTTGTGGAAGAATGGCAATTATAACATTTCTTTTTTAATATAGGAACAATATTATCTCTATATTCAAATATTTTTTTTAGGCTATCTTTTTGGGGATTGAATAGATTTGATTGTATAATTTCCTTATTTTTTTTATCAAATTGTTCAGATTTCATAAAATCGAACAAAAAGCCTTCTCCATGAGTTAGTGTTAAGCCAAAATATACGGTCACACATAAAATTACAAGCAATACAGAAGAAAAAAACCATCTATAATTTCTAAAAAAGTATGCAAAAAAGGCAAATGCGGTTGAGTAAATTCCAGCCCATTGATGATTCTTTAGTATAAATCCTTCATAATCTCCAGAAATTGATAATAACCAGCCGGTTGTACAGGAAAAAAAAGAAAAAATTGCACCCGAAAGAAACCCAATTTTAATAGTTTTTTCAAAATTGATTTTATTAAACCTTTGGAGTACCATTAAAAGATATGCAAATATTAAAATGCCTATCGGTAAATGTACAAGAAGTGGATGAAAACGGCCTATAAATTCCAGATATTGAAGCAATTGAATTAATTAGTATCTCCAAATATAAAAAAATATATTATCATTTATAGAATTAGGATTTAAATTTTCAGCAAAAAAAAAGAGGCTTCCGTTTGGAAACCTCTTTTAAAATTAAAAAATATATTTTCTTATTTATTTAATATTAAGTTTTGAGTCATTGCTTCTGTTCCATTAATAACTCTAACTGTAAGATTGGTAGTAACTAATCCTTGGGGAAGTGTATAAGCTTTTCTTAATTCTTTCACAATTCCGTTCATTTTCATAATTACTCTACCGTCTTGATTGGTTATATCAACAGTAATCTTATCGGTATCCCTCATTCCAGTAAGTTTTAAATTAAACTCACCTTGTGTAGGATTAGGCCAAATTCCTATTTCTTTTACTAAATTCTTTCCTTTACCAGATGTAAACAATGTGGCAGAACTTGCATCCTTTAAACGATTTGTTTCTTTTACCCATACACCATCTTTCAAATATGTTAGTTCGCTATTTCCTAAACTTACATCTATTCCATTTGCATTTGAAGATTTCAATGACCAATATTCAGTTTGATTAATTTCTTCAATATTAAAATCTAAATTAGAAGATACATCCATAGGGTTTCTAGAAACATATTCAGCTTCAATAGTTCCACCTTTAGAATTAACAGCCTCAAAAGATTTTAAACTCATTCCATCTCCTAATGGGAAATCAAATTTAGTATTTCCATCTTTTCTCATTTTACCAGTAACATGTGAGAAATCGCTTGCTCCAGATTGAGTGGCATTTTCTGACATTTCTATTGGAGATATCGCATTTACAATACCTTTATTTAAAACAAGTTTATTGTCAATTTTTACAATATTTTGAAAATTTACATCATTATTAATTGAAACATTAGAAAATTCAATTGCTTGTGTTCCATCAAAAGTTTGAGGTGAATTACCGTCGACTACCACTTGTCCTTTTGAAACCAATTTAGCATTGTTTTTCAAATCACCTTTTAAATGCATCTTGCCATTGTTAGTAAGGTCACCATTGTTTATTACATCTGTACCGAAACTAACTAAAGCACCGTCTGAAATGTAAATATTGGTGGAGCTAACTACTTGTGCATTACCATCTAAAATTAGTAGTCCTAAACCTAGTGTAAATAATACTTTTTTCATAATAATAGATTTTTTTCTTATTTGATAATTTAAAATTAATGCCTTAACTGTGAAATAAAAAATTAAATATTCATTTTTTATTAAATGGTGCAACATCTAAGATGCGTCTTATCGAAATATTAATTCATCCACCCTTTCCACTTCATCCATTCTTCTAATCTTTTATGCCAATCTGCCACTGGCCCTTTCGTAGTATTCTTTAAAGAAAAACCATGACCACCACTATCAAATAGATGCAGTTCTGATGGAATATTATACTTTTTTAAAGCTTTATAATAACTGATACTATTTTCAATGTTTACCCAATCATCAAATGCATGAACTAAAAATGATGGTGGAGTATCTGATTTCACGTGTAATTCATTTGAATATTGTTCAATTTTCCCAATAGTAGGGTTTTTACCGATTAAATTGTCTCTTGAGCCTGTGTGTCCAAATTTGTCTGAAAAAGAAATTACAGGATAAATTAAAATAGAGAAGTCTGGTCTAACACTTATTTTTTCATCTGTAATCTCTCCTACTTGAGAATAAAAATGTGTTGATGCAGTTGCTGCTAAATGACCGCCAGCCGAAAAACCCATCACACCTATTTTATTAGGATTAATCTTATACTTTTCGGCATCTTTTCTGATTAACCTAAAAGCCTGTTGAACATCTTGCAATGGCCTTATTTCAGAATTTTCGAATAGTTCGGTTTGAGGAAGTCTATATTTTAATACAAAAGCAGTTACACCCCTCTGTGCAAACCATTCGCCTAATTTTGTTCCTTCATGATCCCAAGCTAAGATATAATATCCTCCTCCGGGACAGATCACAACTGCTGCATCACTAACTTTATTTTTGGGAGTAAAAACAGTTAATGTTGGATTTACAATATTTCTTAGTCTTATTATTCCATCATTTTGTGTGGATACATTAGCCTCAGAAATTGTTACCCCACTTTTTAAACCTGGAACTATTGCGTCATATAAAGGAATTATCATTTTTTGAGAAAAAACTAAGTTAGAAACAAATAAAAAAAATAACAGACTTTTTTTCATACAATTTATGGGTAGTTTATAAAAATTAGACAATCAGGTTTATTTTAATTCTTCTTTTATGAAATCAGTAACTTTAAATTCAGTCCTACGATTTATTTGATGCTCGACTTCATTTTTTGCATTCGGTATAATTAATTCCGATTCACCATAACCTTTAGCTGAAAGTCTTTCTTTGCTTATTCCTTTTATAGCTAAATAATTTATGGCAGACTCTGCTCTTTGTTGAGAAAGTCTGTTATTGTAAATTTCCGAACTTCTACTATCCGTATGAGATCCCAATTCAATTTTAATGGAAGGATTATCATTTAGGATTTGAACCAATTTATCTAATTCTATGGCTGCATCTGATCTAATATCATATTTATTTAAATCATAATATATATTTTCAAGCTTAAATGTTTTACCTAAAAAAACTTGCTCTAAATTTAAATTAACAAAAAAAGTGGTGTCAGTAACCGCCTTTTTTAACAAAACTGGTGGAACTGTTCTTCCAAACATAGAAAAACCTTCTCTTTTTACCAGATAATCTTTTTTGTCAGCTAAAATTAAATAGTCTGTATCCTCTATTAATGGAATAGGCCCAAATTTGCCCAAGGTTGTGCCAAGTTCTGTCACTAATTCTTCAATCCCTGATTCAATTTTAAAAATTCTTACTCTTGCCGAATCTAAATTTATTATTTTATTTTCAAATAAGCTACTTACAGTTCCTGCAAGAAAATAATTGATGGTTTTAGTCTCTTTAGGATCGCCCTCTTTCCCTTTTGGAGTATTTGCCAGTGGGTCTTTCGGTGTTGTTTCCTCCGTTTCAATCGGCTTTGGAGGGGCTTGATAAAAATAAATATCATCGTTCCCTTTTCCACCAACTCTATTTGATGTAAAAAATACATTGCCATTTTCGTCCACTGAAAGTCCAAAATCATCGAGAGAAGAGTTGTAGGGCAAACCCATATTTTCAACAGTAATTTTTCCACCTGAACGAATTGCCACAAACAAATCCAATTTCCCTAAGCCAGGATGTCCATCAGAAGCGAAATAAAGCTTGCCATCTTCTGCAACAAAAGGAAACATTTCGTCTCCAGCTGTGTTAATTGCTTTGCCCATGTTGGTGGGATTTCCAAATCTTCCTGACGCGTCCATGTTTACTCTATAAATATCCAATCCGCCTATCCCTCCAGACCTATTCGAACTGAAATATAAGGTTTTCCCATCTCTTGAAAAGGCTGGTGAACCATCCCAAGCTATTGAATCTGAAGCACTAATAAGTCTTGGTTCGGTCCATCCTTCATTTGGAACCAACCTACTTAAATACAAATCAACATCCGGAGAGGTATCTTTTCTTTTTCCTGTATTCCCTCTGGCAAATACCATAGTTTTTCCATCAGGCGTAAAAGTTGGAGACCCTTCATTTCTATCGGATTCGAATATGGCCGTACTAAAGGGTTCTGAAGTACCTATAATACTTAAATCTTTATTAACCTTGGTTTTATAAATACCTAAAAAAGGAAGACCATTTGAATAGCTTTTCTCTTTTTTAGTTGCAGAATAAATAAAATATCCATCTTTGACGATTCCAGAAAATTCAATGCCATCTGTATTAAATGCTGTTAAGTTTTTAAATTCTAATTCCGATTTTTTTGACTTAATATCTGCAATAAGTTGTAAAGTATTAATTTCTCTTAAAGCTCTTTCATTTAATACTTTGTCAGTAGATTTTAAGTTTATAAATTTTTCAAACTGGGATTTGGCTAAATCATATTCTTCATTTGCTTTAAGCGAATATGCATAATAAAAAATTGCATCTATAGAATTGGTATTTAAACTAATGGCTTTTTCGTAATAAGGTATAGTTTCAACCCACCTATTACTTAAGCGATAAGACTCCGCAATTTTGAAGTTCAGTTCGCTTTCTTTGGAAGAATCTATTTCTTTAACTTTCAAAAACTCTTTAATAGCTAAATCGTAAAATCCTTGGTCAAAATTTGCTAAGCCTCTTTTATAGTTTTTCAATTGACCAAAACTACATAGGCTGCAAAATAAAATAGTAGATATAAAGACTAATTTCTTGATCATATTAAAATAAGAAAACGCTGAAGACTAATTTCCCAATTATAAGGTTATTTCAAAAACAATGAGATTTCTAACAAATATAAAACGCTTTGACGATTTTATTGTTGCAAAAACCAAAAAAATCTTAAATCCAACTTTTCTACACATTTACAAAAATGCTAATAGTTAATTTACACAATTATTTATACAGTTGATTTTAATTGAACATTTAGACATTGAATTAAAAAATTTATTATTAACTACGATTACTTAAGAAATAGTTTAGTATTATTTTAGTAAAACCCTAGAAGAATTGAAAAGTTTTTTAAAATATAATTTTTACTAATAATTAGTCCTGTTCGGCAATTATTAGCAGTTTTTAGTAAATTTTCTCCAAGTGAATGGTATATTATTAAAAATATTTGCAAATAAATTTGCAAATGAAATTATTATTTTTATCTTTGTCCCGATTTCGAGTTATTCTTCGTTTGCACTCTATGGTTTTAAAATTGATCTTGGATTTTGCTACGTTAGTTCAGCTCTTATTTTTTTAAATTATTTAATATTTTTTTTTATGAACATTTTCGTAGCAAAATTGAATTACGACACTACTGATGACACTTTATTAGCCGCCTTCGAAGAATTCGGTGCAGTAGATTCAGCAAAAGTTATCATTGACAAATTCACAGGTCGTTCTAAAGGATTTGGATTCGTTGAAATGCCAAACGACTCAGAGGCAAAAAACGCAATCAATACCTTGAATGAAACTGAATTAGATGGTCGTACGATCGTAGTTAAAGTGGCTGAGCCTAAAGGCGAAAGACCACAAAGAAGAGAGAGATATTAATATTCTTTTTTTTTATATTAAAAAAAGCCTTTCATTCGAAAGGCTTTTTTTGTGTGATTTTACTTCTTTCCCAATTCACAAGTATTTACCCCCATTAAAGTATAGATTGGGCAAAAGCTAAATACACTAGTAATTAAAAGAATTACGGCTGCCGCTAGAAGTAGTATACCCAAAGTACCAGAAATAATGCCCGAATATGATAAATAGGCAATAATCAAAGTCATGATAATTCTCAAAGTTCGGTCAATGCTCCCCATGTTTTTTATCATTGCTATGTAATATTTACTAAGAATGAAAGTAGAAGGTTTTTCTTCATAATAAAATGACATTTGTCATTCAACTAAAATAAAGATCAACAATTTTAGTTTTAATACCATTTTTCATACCCTTTAACTGGTTTCCAATTTGATTTTGGCTCGAAATGGTTGTATATTAAAGCAGAAACATTTCTAATCAGCGTGAAGCCTTCATTATCTCTTCGGTAAGAGGTGTCTTTCTGATTTTTCGTGACAATACAATACACATAATCGCCCGAAGGAGCATGAACAAAAGTAACTTCCGAGCGAGATCTATCTACAGCTCCAGTTTTGCAAGCGGTTTTTACATATTCTGGTATTTGCGATAGCCCTTCCCCGTCCCAATATTGGTTTCCTAGTGTTCTAAACATTCTATTGGAAGCGTCTTTTGATAGAACTTTGCCCAATCTTAATTTTTTCATTAAAATAGCCATGTCTTTGGGAGAAGTCATTCCCCATCCAAATGTTTTTCGAAATGCTTCTCGCCCCTTAACTCGTGAATTTACTTTTATTGCAAATAAACCAAGGGAATCCATAAGTTTATTAATTTGGGATCCATCCGCTATGCTTTGTAACCACAGGCTTGCTGTATTGTCGCTTATAGTTTCCATCAATAAAATGGCTTCTCCCAAAGGCACTCTTGAACTATCTTTTAAAGATCCTGCAATACCATTATCATATTTTATACTATCACGATAGATTAGCTCGTCAGAATATTTAATTTTTTCGTCTAAAATCTTAGAAAAAATTCCGACCATAATTGGTACTTTTATCATACTTGCTGTTGGAAATAAGGAATCTTGATTTAAAGCGGCAAACTTACCGGTTTTTAAATTTTCTATATAAATTCCCACTTGTCCATCAAAATCTTTTGTTATTATTTCTAATTTCTTTTGAAGCAATACATCAATCTTTAGCTTCTTTTGACCTAAGCATAGATTAATTTGAAATATTAATAATAATACTGAAAATAGTTTTATTGAATTCATAAAATTAAATTTTCCAAAAATAAGATTTTTTAAACCTAGAATTAAAAATTTACTAATGAAAAATTGAAATAGCGCCTCTACATATCTTAAATAGGCTTTGAATAGAACAATATAATGGTTAATTTTGCGGAAAATTTAAAATTATGGCCCTTAGAGCAGGAATAGTAGGATTACCAAACGTTGGAAAGTCAACATTGTTTAATGCGGTATCGAGTAGTGCAAAAGCACAAGCAAGTAATTACCGTTTTTGTACCATTGACCCAAACATAGGTTTAGTTGATGTTCCTGATAATCGATTAGATCAATTAGCAGAGATAGTAAAACCTAATAAAATAGTAGCCACACAAATTGAGATTGTGGACATAGCTGGATTGGTAAAAGGTGCAAGTAGAGGTGAGGGATTAGGAAATAAATTTTTAGGAAATATTCGTGAGGTAGATGCAATTATTCATGTAGTTAGATGTTTCGAAGATGAAAATGTTTTACGAGAAGAGGGGGATATAAATCCAATCAGTGATAAAGAAATAATTGATATTGAGCTTCAATACAAAGATTTAGAAAGTGTAGATAAAAAAATACAAAGAATTCAAAAACAAGCCAGAGTTGGGGGAGACATCCATGCAAAAATTGAACTTGAAGTTTTAGAACGTGTAAAAGCCTGGCTTGAACAAGGAAAAAATGTAAGGCAATTGGGTCTTACAAAAGAAGACATGTTAGCTATTGAAGAGCTTTTCTTATTAACAGTTAAACCCACGCTTTACGTAGCAAATGTAGATGAAGCATCTATGCACACTGGAAATAAATACTCAGATGCTCTTAAAAAAATAGCAGATGAAGAAGGTGCAGAGCTAATCGTATTAAACAATTCTATTGAAGCCCAAATAGCAGAAATGGAAGATGCTGATGATAAAGCTCTATTTTTTGAAGAATATAAAATGGCAGAACCAGGTTTAAATAGATTAATTAGGTCTGCATATAAATTATTAAATTTAGCTACCTACTTTACTGCTGGGGTCCAAGAAGTAAGAGCTTGGACAATAGGAAAAGGTTGGAAAGCCCCACAAGCTGCAAGTGTAATTCATACCGATTTTGAAAAAGGATTTATTAAGGCAGAAGTAATATCTTTCGAGGATAGAATAAAATATATCACCGAAGCTGCATGTAGAGAAGCTGGAAGATTAAGAATTGAAGGAAAAGAATATATTGTGGCAGATGGTGACGTTATGCATTTTAGATTTAATGTATAATATTTCCAATTATTTTATTTCCATACTATAGAAAATTTGTTTTCTGTATTTATTGTTTTTTGTAATCCTTTTTCTATTTGATTTAGGAACTTCAGATTGAAATAAAAGAAAAATTTAGGTTTTTAAAGGCTTTAAAAAATTAAAAAAGGTTTCAGTATTTGCTTTTTAAGAATTTTTTATTTCCTTTGATAAAAATTTAAATCCCTGAAAATCAATCCACACCTAATACTTTACGTTTTAGTTTATATTAAAACGTCTGCACAATATACAAATCTTGGAGCCCATGTTTTGGGTCAAGCAAATACTTTAGTGGCGGTTCCAAATTCATCATCAGTTTACACCAATCCAGCTGGAATCGGCTTTCTTTCAACAAGCAGCATATCTTCCGGTTATTATAAGCATCTTGAAATAGAAGGTTTCAATACAGTAGGTATTTGGGGAAATCTTATAAAACAAAAAGTTGGTTTTGGTTTTTCAATAGACAAATTTGGTGATCAACTCTATCGAGAATCTAGAATTGGAGTGGCAGTTTCCAAAAAAATTGATAGAATATCATTTGGAGTAAAAATCTCCTACTTAAATACCGGTATTAAAGACTTAAGCAGTAGGCAGACAATATTAGCGGAATTTGGAATTATCACGATGTTGAGTAAAAAGATTTTTGTAGGCTTTCAAGCTATTAATCTTACAAGGGCTCAACTCTACGACAGCCAATATTTGCCAACTGTATTGAGTTTAGGTTTATGTTTTAAACCTGCTACCAAAATGAACATTACCTCTCAAATAGACTATAATATAATTAACAAACCAACAGTTAGATTTGGAATGAAATATATTCCTAAAGAAAACTTTGAAATAATCTCAGGCGTAAATCCATCTATAAATAGTATCTTTTTTGGCTTTTCGTTTTTTGTAAAGAAATACAATTTTACTTATGCTACTTCTATTAACCCTGGATTAGGGTTATCGAATCAAATAAGTCTTACATTAAATTTAAAAAATAAAAAATGAGAAAATTTACTACTAAATATTATTTTTGGTATTTAATCTTTCTTATTAAATTCTCATTTGGACAAACTATTCCGAAACCTGAAATAAATTTAGAGGAGTTCATATTAAAAATAACACCTATTCAAACTGAAGATGGAAATTATGAAGATTTATATGAAAATCTTTTCACGCTTTATCAAAACCCAATCGACCTAAATAGAGCTACTCAAGACCAATTACGTACATTGTTTTTTCTTTCAGAAATTCAAATCAATAGTATTTTAAAGCATTTTGAAAAATTCGGACCAATTCTTAGTATTTATGAATTACAAGCTATTGAAAACCTAACTTTGGATGATATTAAAAACATTCTTCCTTTTGTTACTGCTAACCCAGTTTTCAATGCAAGCAGTTTGAAATCCATAAAAAATAAATTAACAGAGCATTATTTTGTTTTTAGAACTGATCATGTTTTTGAACAATCCAAGGGATTTAGAGAAGAAAAATATGGAGGGTCTCCACAAAGATATTACGCCCGATATAGAATTGCACATAGCAAAGATTTTAGTTTGGGTATTGTTACCGAAAAAGACCCAGGCGAAACTAATTTTCTTGATTATTTTGCATTTCATGTTCAAATTCAAAACAAAGGAAAAATAAAAAATCTAATAGTTGGTGATTATTTAATGCAGTTTGGGCAAGGATTGATTTTTTCAGCTGGTTTTGCACCAGGTAAAGGAAGCGAACCTGTATTTTCTACTAGAAGAAGTAATATTGGAATTCGACCCTACAATTCAGTTTTAGAGAATGGAAGTTTAAGGGGCACTGCAATTACGATAAAAAACAAAAAAATTGAATACACTTTCATGGTATCATCAAACAAAAGAGATGCTACTTCCAATACAAAAGAAGATGACCGAGAAGAATTTTTTAGTGCAATTCAAACCAGTGGGTTTCACCGAACATTGACTGAAATTGCCAATAGAAATTCTATAGTAGAACAAAATATTGGAGGAAACATTTTATACAATTTAGGCCCTATTCAAGTTGGATTTTCTAGTTTGGGTACTTTTTTCGACAAGCCTTTTGAAAAACGAGCTTTGCCTTACAATGCCAACGAGTTTGTTGGAAAAACAAATCTAATTATAGGGCCAAATGCATCAATTTCATGGCAAAATTTTAACTTTTTTGGGGAAATTGCTCGATCTAGTTCAGGAGGATTTGGTTATATTGGTGGACTAGTTGCATCACTAAATACTAAAACTGAATGGGCTATTAATTTTAGAAATTATCAAAAAGATTTTCATACTTTTTATGGTTCTGCTTTTTCAGAAAGTACCAGGACTATAAACGAAAAAGGTATTTACACTGGACTAAAATACACCATTAAAAAAGGTCTTGTAGTATCAGGTTTTTATGATAGCTTTCAATTTCCGTGGCTTAAATTTAGTGTCGATGGGCCATCTTCGGGCTTTGATTATCAATTACGTATAGCTTTTCAACCCAATAAAATTTTCAATCAATATTTAGTATTTCATCATGAAGAAAAAGAAAAAAACCTTCCAAATAATACTTCCAAATTGAACTATTTGGCAAATTCATCTCGTCAAAATTTAGTGCTTGGGACAGAATACATTTTAAACAATGCTATTAAATTACAAAATAAAATACAGTATAATAATTATGAAATAGAAGGTAATAAGAAATCAAATGGATTTGCACTAATTCAAGATGTAGAGTCAAAATTTAATAAAATATCAATAAAAACCAGAATTGCATATTTTAACACACAAAATTATGACAGCAGAATATATGCTTATGAGAACGACGTGCTATACGCCGTTTCGTTTCCTGCATATTATGGAAAAGGCATGCGATATTATGCTATTTTTAAAACGTCCATAAGCAACAATCTGGACATATGGCTAAGATGGTCCCATACAAATGTAAGTGATCGAGAATTTTTAGGAAGTGGGAATGATCAATTGCCTGGAAATCTAAGAAATGATTTAAAAGTTCAATTAAAACTTAATTTTTAAGAAAAAATATTTTAGTTAGAATAATAATAAAAGGTAAAACAACTAATTTTACAAAAAAAACTAATGTCAAATAACGATATTTTTAAAAAGCTAAGAGTTGCACTACATCTTAGGAATGATGAGATCATAGAAATTATGAAATTAGTGGATTTTAATGTTAGCAAAGCCGAATTAGGTGATATTTTTAGGTCGGATGATCATCCAAATTTTAAAAAATGTGGAGATCAAATATTAAGAAATTTCTTAAATGGCTTAGTAATACATTTGAGAGGGCCACTAGCTCCAACAAAAGAAAACTAAAAATGCTTATTATTGAAAATGAAATTATAAAAGCCTCTTTTAAATCTGTAGGTGCAGAACTTCAAAGTTTAGAAAAAAAAGAAGGTAATTTAGAATATATTTGGCAAGCAGACCCAAACTATTGGTCAAAATCCTCGCCAATTCTTTTTCCGATTGTTGGAGCTTTAAAGGATAACATTTTTAAATATAAAAATAAAGAATATAGGCTCCCAAGGCATGGATTTGCCCGTGAAAAAGAATTTATTGTAGAGAATCACTCAAAATCGCAAATTACATTTTTATTGACTGAAGACTCTGAAACTCTAAAAATTTTCCCATTTGAGTTTCAATTAAGAATTTGCTATGAATTGCTTGAAAATTCTCTAAAAGTAATTTATAACGTTAGAAATAAGGGTTTGGATACCCTATTCTTTTCAATTGGAGGCCATCCTGCTTTTATTTGTCCTTTAGATAAATCATTAACCTACGAAGATTATTATTTAGAGTTTAACCAAAAAGAAGACTTAGTTCGTTGGCCAATTACCAAAGAAGGTTTAATTAAAAATTATTCTGAACCTTTAGAAGATAAAACTAACACCTTATCTTTAAACAAAGCATTATTTTTTGGAGATGCCTTGGTTTTTAAAGGCTTACAGTCAGAAAAAATAACATTGAAAACCAAAAAAAATAGTTCTAAACTAGAATTTTATTTTAAAAAATTTCCTTTTCTAGGAATCTGGGCTGCTAAAAATGCTGATTTTGTTTGTTTAGAACCATGGTGTGGTATAGCGGATTCAGAAAACTCAAATCATAATATTGAAGACAAGGAAGGAATTATTAAATTATCTCCAAATGAAGTATTTAATAAGGAATATGAAATAAAAGTCTTTTGAGAATGAAGTTTTGAATGAATTAAATCTAAAACATTATATCCTAAAAATAGTTAATGTTTTATGAAAAACTACATTATTATTGGAGGGTCTAGTGGTGTTGGACTAGCCACCTCAAATCTTTTAGCTGAAAAAGGAAATCAAGTCTTTGCAAGTTTTAATACAACAGTTATTGAATCTTCCATAATAAAATATTTCCATTTAGATGTAAATCAGGAAAATTGGGATTTGAACATGCTGCCTGAACAAATAGATGGATTAGTTTATTGCCCTGGTAAAATAAATCTAAAGCCTTTTGCAAGAATAAAAGCAGAAGATTTTTTATTAGATTATCAGTTACAAGTAATTGGAGCAATAAAAATCATTCAAGCACTTTTACCGAAATTAAAAAAAGCTCCATTAAGTTCAATTGTTTTGTTTTCAACAGTTGCAGTTCAAACTGGCTTTCCATTTCATTCTATTGTGGCATCCTCTAAAGGAGCTATTGAAGGTTTAACTAGAGCTCTGGCTGCGGAGCTAGCTCCATCTATAAGAGTCAATTGTATTGCACCATCTATAACAGACACACCTTTGGCTGGTACTATTTTAAATTCTAAAGAAAAAAAAGAAGCCAATGCAATTAGACATCCACTTAAAAAAATAGGCTCTCCAAGTGATATTGCTGAAGCTGTAGAATTTTTACTTTCTGAGAAATCTTCTTGGATTACTGCTCAGATTTTGCATATAGATGGAGGTATTTCAAATGTAAGAGTTTGAATTTAATTTTTTTAATTAATAAATTAACGTGAGTTCGATATAAGAGAATTTCTTTTTGGGTGCTTTTTATAAGCATAAAATTTGGAAAATAACAGAAAATTAAGTATGTTTAACTGCTGATTTTCAAACATTTAACTTAATTTTTCTGCTATGTTCCAGTCCCTCAAAGTTATCGAAATTTTTTGTTCTATTGATGATTTT